>JBMOJG010000702.1:0-2345 GCA_049316925.1 Alsobacter sp.
GCGTCCGGCGTCGGGCCGACGAAGGTCATGCCGGCAGCGGCGACGGCCCGCGCGAAGGCGGCGTTCTCGGACAGGAAGCCGTAGCCCGGATGGATCGCACCGGCACCGCCGCGCTGCGCCGCGGCAATGATCTGCTCGCCATCGAGATAGGCGGCAACACCGGTGCGGCCCGCGATCGCCATCACCTGATCGGCCGCTGCGATGGCCGGCGACCCGGCGTCGTCGGCATGGGCGACCAGCACGGTGCGCAAGCCGAGCCGCTTTGCGGTGCGGATGATGCGCAGCGCGATCTCGCCGCGGTTGGCCACCAGCAGGGTGTCGAACGGGAACGGGCTCACGGCCTATCTCCCGTTGCGGGGGGGACGAGCCCGTGCAGGAGCAGCGCGACGAGGCTCGCAGCCGTCCGGTCGACATCGAGGCTGCGGCCGTTGACCGCGGCCCAGGACAGATGCTCGACGGCGCCGAAGATCACGTCGCGCACGAGGCGCACGTCGATGTCGCCGCGGACCTCGCCGCGCGCCATCGCCGTCTCGATGAGCCGCATCAGGATCGAGGTGTAGCGCCGGTTCAGCAGGTGGATCGGCGATCCCTGGTAGTCGGTGGCGGTGCGGACCTCGGAGATGAACAGCCGGCACAGGTCGGTGTCGCCCAGGAAGGCGCCGAGATGACGCCGCAGCAGCGCGCGCAGGCTGTCCTCGAACGGTGCCTCGCGTGCCGCGATGGCCTCGAGGTCCACCATCGTGCGCTCGTAGAAGGCGGTCAGCACCGCCCTGAGGAGATCGCGCTTGCTGTCGAAATAGCGGTAGACGAGGCCGTCGGAGACCCCGGCGGACCGGGCGATGTCGGCCACGGATGTCTCGCGGAAACCACCGTGTGCGAACGCGGCCCGCGCTGCTGCGAGGATCGAGTCGCGCCGGTCCTGCATCCGCTGGGGGCTGATCACGGGCATGGGCAAGCCCGTGCCGCGACCCGATCGCCGCCGTCCCTGGTCATCCGTCCCTCCCGGAGCGCCTCTGTCGATGAGTGCGGGCGCTTGCCAAGACAGGAATAATGAATATCGTTCACTGAAGGCTGTCAACCGCGCCAAGCGGTGGCAGGCAATCCGGGAGGACTTGCAGTGGGCGCCCTCGACACGAGCCTTCGCAACAGCGCGTCACCGCGTTTTGATCTCACGCCCGATCACCACCAGATCCTTGATCTGGCGTCCGATTTTTCCAAGGACGAACTGCTGCCGCTGCAGCAGCGGATGGACAATGACGAGTGGTGGCCGCCGCAGGTGATGCCGGCACTGGCGCGCATGGGGTTCCTCGGCGTCACCGTGCCGGAAAGCCTCGGCGGAAGCGGCTCGGACTTCTTCACCTCAGGCCTGATTACGCAGGGGCTGGCCCGCTACAATCCGGCCGTGGCGCTGTCCTATGCGGCGCACGAGAACCTCTGCCTCAACAACATCGCCCGCAATGCCTCGCCCGAGCTGCAGCGCCGCATCGTGCCGGGCCTGTGCGACGGCACCCGGATCGGCGCGCTGGCGCTGACGGAACCGGGCGCCGGCTCCGATGCGCTGGGCTCGATGGCGACGTCGGCGCGGGCGGACGGCGACCACTACGTGCTCAATGGCCGCAAGCTCTACATCACCAACGGACCGGTGGCGGACGTCGTGCTGGTCTACGCCAAGACGGACAAGGAGAAGGGCGCCAAGGGCATCTCGGCCTTCGTTGTCGAGAAGGGCACGCCCGGCTTCGCGGTGGCACAGAAGCTGGACAAGATGGGGTTCCGTGGCTCGACGACGGCGGAGCTGACCTTCGACGACTGCCGCGTGCCGGCCCACAACATGGTCGGCCACGAGAATGCCGGCGTCGGCGTGGTGATGAGCGGCCTCGACCTCGAACGCGCCATCGTGGCGATGATCAATGTGGGCATGGCCGAGCGGGCGCTGGACCTGTCCGTCGACTACGCCAAGACGCGCGAGCAGTTCGGCCGCACCATCAGCCAGTTCCAGCTTGTCCAGGGCAAGCTCGCCGAGATGTATGTCACCGTGGAGGCCATGAAGGCGTTCTGCTACCGCACGCTGGCGCAGGCCAACGACCTGGCGGAGGGCGACGGTGGCCGCGGCGAGATCCACAAGGTGACGGCAGCGGCGCTGATGTTCGCCGCCGAGGGCTGCTCGCGGGTCATCAACGAGGCCGTGCAGATCTTCGGCGGCGCCGGCTACATGCGCGAGACCGAGGTGAACCGGCTCTACCGGGCGTCGAAGCTGCTGGAGATCGGCGCTGGCACCACCGAGATCCGCAAGCTCATCATCGCCGGCGAACTGCTGCGGAAATAGGCTCCGGTTCAGGGCTCGAACC
>JBMOJG010000703.1:0-2344 GCA_049316925.1 Alsobacter sp.
TGGCCGCGGTGTCGTGCGGGATCTGCGCCGGCGCGCCGGTGCTGGACCTCGACTATGCGGAGGACAGCGCCGCGCAGACGGACGCCAATTTCGTCATGACGGGCAGCGGCGGCATCGTCGAGGTGCAGGGCACCGCCGAGGGCAAGCCGTTCTCGCAGGACGAGTTCCTGGCCCTGATGGCGCTGGCGCGCAGCGGCATCGGGCGTCTCGTGGAACTGCAGAAGCTGGCCGTCGGCTGATCAGGAGACCGGCATGGGACGCAGGCTCAGCGGCACGGTCGTGATCGCCACCCACAACACCGGCAAGCTCGTGGAGATGCGTGACCTGCTCGCGCCACACGGCTTGGTTGCCGTTTCCGCCGGGGAGCTCGGCCTTCCCGAGCCCGAGGAAACCGGCACGACGTTTCTGGCCAATGCGCGGCTGAAGGCTCTGGCCGCCGCCACGGCCTCCGGCTTGCCGGCGCTCGCCGACGACAGCGGCCTGTGCGTGGCGGCGCTGGAGGGGGCGCCGGGGATCTACTCGGCCCGCTGGGCCGGGCCTGGCAAGGACTTCGGCCATGCGATGGAGCGGGTCGAGGCGGCACTGCGCGAGCGCGATGCCTTCGCCCCGGCCGATCGCGGCGCCTGGTTCATCTCCGCCCTGACGATCGCCTGGCCGGACGGGCACACCGAGGATGTGGAGGGGCGGGTGGACGGCACGCTGGTGTGGCCGCCGCGCGGCGACGCCGGCTTCGGCTACGATCCGATGTTCCTGACCGACGGGTTCGACCGCACCTTCGGCGAGATGAGCCGGATGGAAAAGCACGGGCTGCCGCCGCACGGGCTCGGCCTGTCGCACCGGGCGCGGGCCTTCCTGCGCCTCGCCGAGGTCTGCCTGGCCGATTGAGTGCGCTGCGGCATCTTGCGTTTGCGGCGCAAAATGCCCACACCTGAGCGATGAGCGCTCCCTCGCCCGAGGATCCCGGCTTCGGGGTCTATGTCCACTGGCCGTTCTGCGCGGCCAAGTGCCCGTATTGCGACTTCAACAGCCATGTGCGGCAGTCGCGCATCGACGAGCCACGCTTCGCCAGGGCCTTTGCACGCGAGATCGCCCACCAGGCGCAGATGGCGCCGGGCCGGGTGGTGACCAGCATTTTCCTCGGCGGCGGCACGCCGTCGCTGATGCAGCCCGCCACCGTGGCGTCGATCCTCGATGCAATCGCCTTCGAGTGGCCGGTCGCGACCGGCTGCGAGGTGACGCTGGAGGCCAACCCGACCAGCGTCGAGGCCGGGCGCCTGCGCGGCTATCGCGAGGCCGGGGTCAACCGCGTTTCGCTCGGCGTGCAGGCGATGAACGACGCCGACCTGAAGGCGCTCGGCCGCATGCACTCGGCCGAGGAGGCGATGGCGGCGGTCGCCACCGCCGCCTCGGTGTTCGAGCGCTTCTCGTTCGACCTGATCTATGCAAGGCCGGAGCAGACGCCGGCCGCTTGGGCGGCAGAGCTGACGGAGGCCATCGACCGGGCGGCCGAGCATCTGTCGCTCTACCAGCTGACCATCGAGCCCGACACGGTGTTCGAGCGGCTGCGCGATGCCGGCAAGCTCGTGGTGCCGGACGCAGAGGCCGCGCGGGCGCTGTTCGACACGACCCGCGAGGTCTGCGAGCGGCACGGCCTGCCGGCCTACGAGATCTCCAACCATGCCCGGCCGGGCGCCGAATGCCGTCACAACCTCGTCTACTGGCGGTATGGCGAGTATGCGGGTGTCGGGCCGGGGGCCCATGCGCGGCTGATCACCTCGACCGGGCGGTTCGCGCTGTCGACGGCGCTGATGCCGGAGACCTGGCTCGAGCGCGTCGAGGCCGAGGGCCATGGTGTGGTCGAGGCCGAGCGCCTGTCGGCCGAGGCCGAGGGCGACGAGTTCCTGCTGATGGGGCTGAGGCTGGCCGAAGGCATCGACCCGGCCCGCTACACCGGCCTGTCAGGCCGGGTGCTCGATCCGGCGCGGATCGGCGATCTGGTGCGCGAGGGCCTGGTCGAGACCACGCCATCCGGCCGGCTGCGGGTGACGCGCGACGGCTTCCCGGTTCTGGACGCGATCGTCGCCGACCTCGCCGCGTGAGCCGCGACAGCCTGGCTCAGGAGCCCGGTGCAAAGGCCCGCGGCGCAGCGCTGATCGTCGTCGCCGAATTGGTGCCGATCTGCAGCACGGCGAGACCGCGCTGGTTGGTGCCGTCGGCACGGAACCGGAACAGGCCATCGGTGCCGACAATGCCGTCGGGATTGGTCAGCGTCGCCTCGGTGAAGGCCTGGGTGCCGTATTTGGCGCCCAGCGCATTGACCAGGAACACCGAGTCATAGGCCAGC
>JBMOJG010000704.1:0-2342 GCA_049316925.1 Alsobacter sp.
CAGTGGCTGCACTCGCATTAGGATCCCCCATGCCCCAATGGTTGAGCCGAGCTCTTTTCGCCGTTCCGGTCACGGGACTTGTGGGCGGCCTTGCCCTCGCCGTGCTGGGCCGGGGTGACGCGGCCGCCCTGGTCCACGCCTGCGCCACGGCAGCGGTGTTGGTGGTCCTGCTTGGCGTGATCGTGGTCAGTCTTGCCCATGGACGATTCGGCCTCGATATCATCGCCGCGCTTTCGATGGGCGGTGCCCTGCTGGTGGGTGAGCCGCTTGCCGGCAATGTTGTGGCGCTGATGTTCTCGGGCGGGCAATTGCTCGAGGACTTTGCCCAGTCACGTGCCGCGCGCGATATGACGGCGCTGCTGTCACGCGTGCCCCGCGAGGCGCTTGTCCACCGGCCGGAGGGACTGGTCCCGGTGCCTCTGGCGGCAGTCTTGCCGGGCGACCGGGTGATGGTCCGGCCCGGAGACGTCGTGCCGGTCGATGGCGCCGTGCTGGAGGGCAGCGCGACACTCGATGAATCAGCCCTGACGGGCGAATCGCTGCCGGTCCGCCATGCTGCCGGCGAGCAGGTGATGAGCGGCAGCACGAACCGCGGCGGCGGTTTCGACGTGATCTGCCAGCACACCGCGGCTGACAGCACCTATGCGGGAATTGTCCGCCTCGTGGCGGCGGCACAGCAGTCGCGCGCTCCGATGGCCCGTCTGGCGGACCGCTGGGCCATCGCCTTCCTTGTCGCCACCTGCGTGCTTGCAGGCGGGACGTGGCTGTTCACCCAAGACGTGGTCCGGACGCTTGCTGTACTTGTCGTCGCGACACCCTGCCCACTGATCCTCGCCGTCCCGGTGGCCATCGTCGCCGGCCTGTCACGCTGTGCCGCCAACGGCATCCTGGTGAAGGGCGGTGGTGCACTGGAGATCCTGGCGCGGGTCAGGACGCTGCTTGTCGACAAGACCGGCACGATCACGTCCGGCACGCCCGTTCTGGTCGCTGTCGAACCGCAACCGGGCGTCGATCAGGCCTTGCTTTTCGCGGCGGCTGCCGGGCTTGCGCAAGGCTCCGCACATGCGATCTCTGCCGCCCTCGCGGCCGAGGCGCGCCACAGGTCCCTCGCGCTTCCCGCGCCATCGGCCGTCGTCGAGGAAGCCGGCGCAGGCCTTGCGGGCATTGTCGGCGGCCAGTCGGTCCACCTTGGCAGCGCTGCCTATGTGGAGGCTCATGTCGGGCGCGGGCAGGCCTACACGGGGGCGGACGGCAGCCTGACCACCTATGTGGGAATCGAAGGCCATCCGGCGGGGCGTCTCGTCTTCGCCGACACGCCACGGCCGGAGGCCGCCCACACCCTCGCGGCTGTCCGCAGGGCAGGGATCGGCCGCATCGTGCTTCTCACCGGCGACCGGGCCGCAGTGGCCCATGCCGTCGCGGAAGGGCTCGGGTTTGACCGAGTCGTCGCCGACGCCACGCCGGCCCAGAAAGTTGCCGTCGTCACAGACGAGGCGACGCGGGGCATCACTGCGATGGTGGGTGACGGCGTCAACGACGCCCCGGCACTGGCAGCCGCCGCTGTCGGCGTTGCGATGGGTGTTCGCGGTGCGGCTGCTTCGGCGGAAGCGGCCGACATCGTCCTGCTTGTTGATTCGCTGGATCGGCTGCCGATTGCCATGGCGATCGCGCAGCGCACCCGCGCGATCGCCCTGCAAAGCGTCATGTTCGGCATGGCTCTCTCCATCGCCGCGATGGCGGCTGCCGCCATGGGGTTCCTGAGCCCCCTTCACGGCGCACTGCTTCAGGAAGTGATCGACGTGGCGGTGATCCTCAACGCATTGCGGGCCTTGCGTGCTGGAACGCCGACCGCCGCCGGATCTGTCGCTTGACAGGGCGGGGGGTGTCCCGTAATTCACCGGCCACCGCAGCGGTCCCGACCGCTTCGGGGGTGTAGCTCAGTTGGTTAGAGCGCCGGCCTGTCACGCCGGAGGTCGCGGGTTCGAGCCCCGTCACTCCCGCCACCTTTTTCCAGCTTCTGATGCTTGCCGCGACTGCCGCAGGAATTGATTGGCATGGCGTTGCGTGACCGATCGGTCGATGGATTCACAGCCAAACTTGCTCCTTCTGACAACCAGAAGTGGAACAACTGTTAGATACAATCTTATTCAATCGCGAAAGCCGGCCCAAAGAGGCGTCGTGTCATCGTGACAGTCGCTCAACAGGTCGACAGCCATGTTCAAGAACCCGGTTTTCCTGAATGTCCCGATCCTCGTCGTCGAGGAGAGCGTATTTGTAAGGCGGACCGTCCGCGGCATGCTGGAGCAGTCCGGTCTTCGCCATGTGATCGAGGCGGAGGACGG
>JBMOJG010000705.1:0-2341 GCA_049316925.1 Alsobacter sp.
ACATCCGAGCGCAGGTGCTGTGACAAGGCGTCGGGCAACCGGAACGCCGCTCCCCCAAGGCTGAACGCCACCGCAACGACACAATCATACCAGGCCGGATGGCCGGCGGCCGGCGAGGAGAGATCCAGGATCTCGATCCCCGCGACAGTGCCATATTGGATCCGGGCGCGCTCGGCCTGTGTCTGGTCGGCGCAGCCGACGACGATTTCAACCGCGCCGGTTCGCAACTGCGGCATGAAGGGCGCGACCAGCGAGGCCGCTCCCTGGGCGAGGACCAGGATCCGGATCGCGGAAGCATCGCGGGCCGCTGGCAATGACGCGACCGTTTCGCTGACTGTTTCCGCCAGGGTAGCAATGAGGGCACTGCGCGCTTCGGCGTGGGCAATCGCCTCACGCTTGACGACAACCGGGATGTCACCTGCCAGGCCGGCGTTCAACTGCGACCAGACGGCCGCACACACTGCGATATCGGCGCTCGCCCCGGGGTTGTCGGCCGCAAGCGTCGCCAGCACGGCCCCCGCCGGTGGCAGGCCCGACGGCTTCAGCTGCCAATGTCCCTTGACGAAACTGGCCAGACCAGCCGCTGCCAGCGTGCCAAGAAGCGCTTCGATGGCAACGCGGCTCCTGCTGCCTGCCGGGCCGTGTGCCGCGAGGTCCACCGGCCTGTCGCCCAGGCGCGCCGAAAGGGTCTCCCATGCAATAGCCCGCGAGAAGGCCTCGACCAGCAAGGCCGGCTCGGCAGAAGGCGTGTCGCCAGCCGCGCGATCCTTCAGCCCGGCAATCAAGGCTGATCCCCGCGTCCCCGCCGCATCCGGGGAGGCTGCAATCCACCGCTGGCGGACATCCGTCGCGGTCTGTTCCCGGCGCTCGAAAACGACGGACCTGAACAGGGCGCCGTCGAGCCGCGCCACGAGTGCGCCATCGGCGTCATACAGCGCGACATTGGCCTTGAACGACTGCGCGGTCTCCTTTTCCCGGACCATGATGGCCCGCACGACCTCAGCGTCGTCACGATAGACGCGAAGCGCTGCGAAGCGGACCGGCAGGAATGCGCGCGGCTTGCCGTCGCGCTGGCGCACGCGGAAGAGCAGGGGATGGAACGAGGCATCAAGGCTCTGCGGCGACACCACGAAGCGGCGGTAGCCAGCCTCGGGACGCTCGCTTGGCGCAAGGGCGAGGTCCATCACGGTATCGCCGTAGACCGCCCGTCCGGCGAGCCGGAACGACGGTCCGTATTCCAGGCGGCAGGCGGACGTCGCGTCGTAGATCGCGTCTGCATCGGTGATGCGGTCGAGCACCTCGTCGGGCTGCGGCGGTGCATGCGGGGCGGACTGGATCGGCAGCACCCGGCCGGCTGCGTGGAGAACGCCGTCGCCGCTCGTGCCGCGTGTCCGGCTCCAGATCTCAACCCGCTTCGATGTCACGTCGATGCGCGTCAGCCCGTCACGGATCGCATCCCGTCGCAGCACCAGCGGATGGAGGATGTCGAAATCCTCGAGCGCCAGGCCCCCGTCTGGCCAGATCTCGCGGCCGGCCCCCAGAGCCATCTCGGCCAGGGCCGCGGCCGGAACCACGACCTCGCCATCCACCACGTGATCGGCGAGCGTCGGGATCAGCACCGGATCGAGCAGATTGAGCCACTCATGCGACCCTGTCGTCAGCCGCGCCCCACAGAGCACGTGGCGCGTCGCCTCGCCATTGATATCGACGGCCTCCGCACTCTGCTCGTGCCGAAATTCGCTGTGCAGCCAGGGATAGTGCGGAACCGCCACCCGTTCCGTCGGCGCGGTGCCAAACAGCCGTCGCTCGTCGCCCCTGGCGCCGCTGGCATAGGCCCGGGCAACAAGCATCCGGATGGGGTCATCAGAGCCGGGCTCGGCCGCACCTTCGAACGCCGAAAGCACCTCCGCCCGGTGCGACAGGCTGCGCAGCGTTTCAAGCACGTTGCCCTTGAGCAGCGGCTTCGGGCCGATTTCCATGAACAGCTGCGATCCGAGCTTCGCCGCAACCTCGACGGCGTCCTTGAACCGAACCCGGTCGGCAACATTGTGCCACCAGTACTTGGCGTCCAGCGTTGCCCCGTCGATCACCGCGCCCGTCACCGTCGAGATGAACGGGATTTTGCCGTCGCGCGGCGCAAGTCGTGCCAGAGCCCGCACCAGCGGCCGCTCGATTGGCGCCAGCAGGGCCGAGTGAAACGGATAGTCGAGGTCGAGCTGCCGAGCGGCGATCCGTTTGGACCGGGCTCGCTTGAGAAAAGCGCGGATCTCGTCCGCCGGGCCGGAAATCGTGACGCTGGATGGGCTGTTCACAGCGGCGATGGCCGTCCCGGACAGCGACC
>JBMOJG010000706.1:0-2340 GCA_049316925.1 Alsobacter sp.
TGCCATCGTCGAGGGACCGAACATGGAGTTCGCTACCGAGACCCGCGAGGAACTGTTCTACGACAAGGACCGGTTGCTGGCGAATGGTGCGCGGTGGGAGCGGGAGATCGCCGGCAACATCGCGGCCGACGCGCCCTACCGGTAAGTCGGGTTGTCGCCCCGGGAATCGGGGTCTATAGACGGGCCTGTCGCTTCGGAAACGCTGCGGATGGCCCTGATCGGGGATGGTGGGCGTCTTTCGGCCACCGGACAGGCGGCCCGCCAGGGTTGTCGCAGGGGGATGGCCGCGCAGCGGCTGTCGGGTGAGAGGACGGCCGCTTGCGGCCTGTGGGGACTGCCCTGATGAGCGTGGCCGCGGCCTTCTTCTACCTCTTCTCGGGCGTGGCGGTGGCGTCGGCCTTCATGGTCATAGCGTCGCGCAATCCGGTCCATTCCGTCCTTTTCCTCATCCTGTGCTTCGTCAACGCGGCGGGCCTTTTCCTGATGATGGGGGCCGAGTTCCTGGCGATGATCCTGATCGTCGTCTATGTGGGCGCGGTCGCAGTTCTGTTCCTGTTCGTCGTGATGATGCTCGACGTGGACTTCGCCGAGTTGCGGGAAGGATTCCTGAGCTATCTGCCGCTCGGCGCACTGCTCGGCATCGTGTTTCTGATCGAGCTCGTCATGGTCGTGACGACCTATGCGGTCGTCCCGGATGCCCTCAAGGTGGCAAAGCCGGCCGCGCCATCCGCCGATCTGCTGCTCACCAACACCGAGGCTCTCGGGCGGGTGCTCTACACCCAGTATGTCTACTACTTCCAGGCATCCGGCATGATCCTGCTAGTGGCGATGGTCGGGGCCATCGTCCTGACCCTGCAGCATAAGTCCGGCGTCCGCCGGCAGAACATCGCCGACCAGGTCGCCCGCTCCCGGGAGACCGCCATGGAAGTCAAGAAAGTGCCGTTCCGGCAGGGCATGTGAGGGCAGGGCGATGATCGGTCTTGGGCACTACCTGACGGTCGCGGCGATCCTGTTCACGCTTGGCGTGCTGGGCATCTTCGTCAACCGCAAGAATGTCATCGTCATCCTGATGTCGGTCGAGCTGATGCTGCTGGCGGTCAACATCAACCTGGTGGCGTTCTCCACCTTCGGCGGGGACCTCATCGGTCAGGTCTTCGCGCTGATGATCCTGATGGTGGCGGCGGCCGAAGCCGCGATCGGCCTGGCCATCCTGGTGGTCTATTTCCGCAACCGCGGTTCGATCGCGGTCGAAGACATCAACATGATGAAGGGCTGAACGGGGAAACCCGGCGGACACCAGACATGTATCACGCGATTGTCTTCCTGCCCCTGATCGGCTTCCTGATCGCTGGCCTGTTGGCCGCGCCTTCGGCGCACGCGCGAGTGAAGTCGTCACCACTTCGGTCCTCGTTTTTGCAGCGCTGCTGTCCTGGATCGCCTTTGTCACCGTCGGCTTCGGTTCCGGCGCTACCCGCATCCAGGTTGCGCGCTGGATGGTGTCGGGCGACCTCGTCGTCGACTGGGCCTTTCGTGTCGACACGCTGACGGTGGTGATGCTCGTCGTGGTCAACACGGTGTCGGCCCTCGTCCACCTCTATTCGGTGGGCTACATGGCCGAGGATCCGGACCGGCCGCGCTTCTTCGGCTACCTGTCGCTGTTCACCTTCGCCATGCTGATGCTGGTGACGGCCGACAACCTGGTGCAGATGTTCTTCGGCTGGGAAGGCGTCGGTCTCGCCTCCTATCTGCTGATCGGGTTCTGGTACAGGAAGCCTTCTGCGGTCGCCGCGGCCATGAAGGCTTTCATCGTCAACCGCGTCGGTGACTTCGGCTTTGCCCTGGGCATCTTCCTGGTGTTCGTGCTGACCGGCTCGGTGGCGTTCGATCCGATCTTCGCCAAGGCCGCCGAACTGGTGGGCACGAACTTCCGATTCCTCGGACACGACTGGAACGCCCTGACGCTGGCCTGCCTGCTGCTGTTCATGGGCGCCATGGGCAAGTCGGCCCAGTTTCTGCTGCACACTTGGCTGCCTGACGCGATGGAGGGGCCGACACCTGTGTCGGCGCTCATCCATGCCGCCACCATGGTGACGGCTGGCATCTTCATGGTGGCCCGCATGTCGCCGCTGTTCGAGCTGGCGCCGGTGGCGCTCTCGGCAGTGCTGATCGTCGGCGCGACGACAGCCTTCTTTGCCGGCACGATCGGCCTTGTGCAAAACGACATCAAGCGCGTGATCGCCTATTCGACCTGCTCGCAGCTCGGCTACATGTTTGCCGCTCTCGGTGTGGGTGCCTATGGCGCGGCGGTGTTCCACCTGTTCACACACGCTTTCTTTAAAG
>JBMOJG010000707.1:0-2339 GCA_049316925.1 Alsobacter sp.
TTCCTGCACGACGCCTGGTCGGTCGCCGGCTACCGGACAGGCGACGCGCGCGCCGTGTTCCGCGGCTTCGAGATCGACGAGACCGGCGAACGGTCCTTCGTCTTCGATCCGGGCCTGAACGAGCTGCGCTGCTCGGTGTTCCGCCTGACGGATCGCGTGATGCAGGGCTTCCACGACGAGATCCGTGCGCGCGGCATTCATCTTCTGCAGGGCTACCCGTCCGCCATGGCGATCTTTGCCTCGTTCCTGCTGCGCAGTGGCCAGGCGCCGATGCGCGACATCTCCGGCATCATCACCATGTCGGAGCCGATGCGCGACGCCTACCGGGCCATTCTCGCCGAGGCCTTTCCGGACGCGATCCTGTCGCTGAGCTATGGCCTGACCGAAAAGGTCGCTTTCGCGGTCAGCGATCCGACCGGCGCGGAGATCTACCGATTCAACCCGCTCTACGGATACACCGAAATCGTCGACGACGACGGCCGTCCGGTCACCGAGCCGGGCCGGTCGGGCCGGATCGTCTCGACCGGACTGATCTTCCGCGGCATGCCGCTCCTTCGCTACGACACTGGTGACACAGCAGAGCTGATCGAGCTCGCGAGCGCGGAAAACGGCTGGCGCATGGCGGTTGGCCGGATCACACCCAAGCAGGGCAACGAATGGCTGGTCGGCCGCACCGGCGTGCTGATCTCGCTGATCGGCGCCCTGCAGATCTCCAAGGAGATGAACACCATCCGCGAGTTCCAGTTCTTCCAGGACACGCCTGGCCTGGCCGTGCTGCGCGTCGCGCCGCTGCATGGCGTCGCGCCCGATTTCACCGATTACCGCGAGCGCTTCGAGCGCAAGGCTGCCGGTGAGCTGACACTGCGCGTCGACATCGTCGATGCGATCCCCGTCACCATGCGCGGCAAGCGCAAGTTCATCGACCAGCGTCTCGACCTGGCTGCTGCCAGCAAGGCCGCCGGCCTCGCCTACAGGCTGACGGAGATCGAGCCCGCATGACCGCAGTGGCGCCACCGGTGCGGCCGAATTGGCGGCCGGTCGGCGACGCCCTGGTCGCCGTGCCGCCTGCCAGGATGGGTCCGCCCTTGCTGCTTCGTGCCAGGCCTGCGCAGCCGGTGGTGCCGGTGCACGACATGCGGCCCGCGGCCGAGGCGAGCGCGAACCGGATCCTGCGCGACATTGTCTTCATGCTGTTCGTGGTGGCCATCTTGCTGCGGATCGCCATCGCGCCAGCAACGCTCAACGCGGTGGTGAGCTACACCAGCGAAGGTGGACCGCTCTACGAGAAGATCCATCCCGGCACCTACCTGATCGTCGTCGCTTTCATGCTGTCCCTGCTGGGTCTGCGCACGCCGCTGACGGTGCCCGAGGGCAAGGCCTGCCGCCTGCTGATCTGGCTCTTCGCGGTCATCGTCCTCTGCGCCGCCGGCGTCTCGCTGTTCGGCCATGCGGTCTCCATCGGCTATCTGCTCGACAGCTATGTGTGCGGCTGCATGGCCGGCTACGTGGTTCTGTCCCTGAGCCTGAAGCAGCGTCGCATGGTGGTCAGCGCCGTGCTCGTGTTGCTGATGGCGAACTCGGCTCTCACGGCCGTCGAGTATGTGATGGGACGCGGCGTGTTCCTGCCAGGCTACAATGACGGCACGTTCCGCCCGTCCGGTATCCTGGACCACCCGCTGACGCTTGGTGGCATGAACGTGGCGGCGATCGTCTACGTGTTCCTGACGCGCTGGAGCCCGTCGGCCAAGGCTGTCGGTGTCGGCCTGCTGCTCATCGGCATCTTTGCTGCCGGCGCCCGCACGGCGACGCTGGTGGGCGCGGTCGCTTTCCTGGCGTCGGTGATCCTGGCGCCACAGCCGGGCGTGCCGAGCGACCGCAAGTTGCAGTTGCGGATTCTCGTCGTCCTCGCCTGCATGGTGGCGGTGCCGGTCACCTTTCTGGCGATGGACGCGGCTGGCCTGCTGACGCGCTTCAAGGATGGCATCCTCGACCAGTCGGGACAGGCGCGCGTCAACATCTACCGTGTGTTCGAGTTCGTCACCTGGAACGATATCCTGCGCGGCGCCGACATCCGCGAGATCGTGAAGATCACGACCAGCCGGCTGAACCTGCCGTTCATCGAGAGCGTGGTCGTCGTCTTCATCTTCCAGTTTGGCCTGCCGATCGCCGTGATCTTCCTCGGCGGCGTGATCGGCATCCTGCTGCGCCTGGCCTGGGGTGGAGACATCAGGCTGCTGGTGGCCGTCGGCGCCTATCTGGCGGTCTCGCTCAGCAACAACGCGCTCGCCACCAAGGACTTTTCGCTCTCGCTCACGATTCTGATGGTGCTCGCGCTCCGG
>JBMOJG010000708.1:0-2338 GCA_049316925.1 Alsobacter sp.
GCCGCAAGCGCGAGCGCAGGCGGCTCGAAACCCCGGCCGGTCCAGCCGGCTGCGCGTGCGGCGTCCTCCGTCCGCACACTTGCAGCGGAGGTCAGCACCGCGACGCGCATGGCAAGCCGCGCCGACAGATCCGTCGCCAGGATCGGCGCACCGGTGAGGCCCGCGGCCTGGATGGCTCCCGCCAGTGCGGCGGCCAGCGCGTCCGCGCCGTCCGTATCGACCCCGGCCGATCCACCGACGCCGGGCGGCTCGAAAGTGACCGCCGCACGCCCCGGGAAGCGCGTGGCCGCCACGGTGGCAGCTGCGGCCGCCCCCTCGGCCGGACCGTGCAGGACCACAAGACCGGCCCCCTCCCCCGCCACGAAGCCGCGCAGCTGGCCCGCGCCGGTCGTGACGTAGAACGGTCGTGCCACAGCGTTTGCCGCCGCCATGTCAGGCTCCCAGATAGGCCTGCTTGACGCGCGGATCGGCCAGCAGTGCGGCCGCCGTGTCCTCCAGCACGATGGTGCCGGTCTCCAGCACATAGCCGCGATTGGCGAGGTGAAGGGCGAGGTCGACGCGCTGCTCCACCAGCAGGATCGTCAGCCCGCCGCTGTGCAGGCGCACGATCGCATCGGCGAGCTGGTCGACCATCACGGGCGCCAGCCCCAGCGATGGTTCGTCGAGCATCAGGAAGCGCGGTGCCGCCATCAGCGCCCGGCCGATGGCCAGCATCTGCTGCTGGCCGCCGCTGAGCGTGCCGGCGCGCTGGCTGCGCCGCTCGGCCAGGATCGGGAACAGGGCGAACAGCTCCTCGGTCCGCCGGCCAAACGGCACCGCGTCGCGCGGGGCGCGCAGGCCGCCGAGATCGAGGTGCTCCATGACGCTCATCTCGGGAAACAGCAGGCGCCCCTCGGGCACCTGCACGATGCCGCGCGCGATCACCGCGTGCGGCGCCATCCTGTCGATGCGCTCGCCGCGGAACCGGATGGTGCCCGCACTCGGCCGCAACAGGCCCGAGATCGCCTTCAGCGTCGTCGTCTTGCCGGCACCGTTGGAGCCGATGAGCGTGACGATCTCGCCCTCCGCGACGCGCAGACCGATCCCGCGCAGCGCCTCCTTGTGGCCGTAGCGGACACACAGCCCCTCGACCTCAAGCATGCGCCGCCTCCCGGCCCAGATAGACCCGGATGACATCGGGGTGGTTGGCCACCTCCTGCGGCGTGCCTTCGGCAATCCGCGCGCCATGATCGAGCACGACGATGCGGTCGCACACGCCCATGACGACGCGCATGTGATGCTCGACCAGCAGCACGGTGACGCCGCGCTCGCGCACCCGGCGGATCATGGCGACGAGGCGCTGCCCCTCCTCCGGGTTGAGCCCGGCGGCCGGCTCGTCCAGCAGCAGCAGCCGCGGCTGTGCGGCGAGCGCGATCGCCACCTCGAGCCGGCGCTGCTCGCCATAGGACAGGCTGTCGGCCTTCACCTGCGCCTGTGCGTCGAGCTCGCAGAACGCCAGCACGTCGCGCAACCGCGCATCCAGTGCCTCCTCCTCGGCCCGCCATGCGGGCGTGCGCAGGACGGCCTGCCACCAGCCCGTTGCCTGGGTCCGCCACGCCGCGGCGCGCAGATTCTCGATCGTCGACAGCGCCGGGAACACCGAGGTGATCTGGAAGGTGCGCGCAATGCCGAGCCGCGCCCGGGCATGCGCCGGCAGCGCGGTCACGTCCGCCCCGTCGAACCGGATCCGGCCGGAGGTCGGCGGCATCGATCCCGCCAGCATGTTGAACATCGTGGTCTTTCCGGCCCCGTTGGGGCCGATCAGGCCGAGGATTTCCCGGTCGCGCACCTCCAGCGTGACGTCGGACACGGCGACGAGACCACCGAAGGCCCTCGTCAGATGGTCGGCCTGCAACAGCGGCGCGGCGCTCATGGCGAGGCCTCCGCATCGGTAGGCGACGCCAGGCGCGCCTTCCGGCGATCCCGCGCCTCCATCAGCCGTGGCCAGAGACTGACCAGCCCATTGGGCAGGAAGATCACCGACAGCGTCAGGAGCGCCGCAAAGACGATCAGCCGCGCCGGCCCGAAGGCGCGCAGGACCTCCAGCAGCACCACATAGATGGCCGCGCCCAGAATGGGTCCGATGATGGTTCCACGGCCGCCCACCACCACCATGATGATCAGCGCCGCCATGTAGTGCAGGCTCATCAGCTCTGGCGTGATCACCCGCAGGTAATGGGCGTAGAGCCCGCCGGCGACGCCGGCGACGACCGTGGCGGTGACGAAACCCAGCAGCTTGCTGCGAAACACGTCGATCCCCAGTGACGCCGCCAGCGGCGCGTTCTCGCGCACCGCCAGG
>JBMOJG010000709.1:0-2334 GCA_049316925.1 Alsobacter sp.
AGGGTCATCGGCGCGATGTCGATAAACCAGCTCTTGGGCTGGACCACGCCCTTGACCTTGCTGGTCATGGCGCGCGGGCCGACGTCATGGGCGACCCAGAGGAATGGCGCTTCCTCGACGATGCGCTTGTGCAGGGCCGCCAGCGCGGTGTCGCGTTCGGTGCCGTCGAAGGTCGAACGCGCCTTGGCGATCAGTCCGTCGAACTCGTCATTGCCGAAAAAGCCCCAGTTGTTGGAGACCGGCGGGAAGGTCTTGGTCGAGACGAAGCGGACCATGGCGAAGAACGGGTCCATCGTGGCAAAGGTCACGTTGATGGCGTTCGCCCCCCGCGCCTTCGGATCCTTCGCACCCTCGCGCCAGTTGGTGAACACGGCGTTCCACTCGATCACATCAAGTTCGACATCGAAGAAGCATTCCTTCAGTGCCTGCTGCAGGAACTCGTTCATCGGCAGCGGCTGCATCTGGCCCGAGCCCGAGGCGGAGGTCAGGACCTTGACCTTCATTGGCTTGGAGGCCGAGTAGCCGGCGGCGGTCATCATCGCCTTGGCGGCGGCAGGATCATACTTGATGTCGAAGGTCGGATTGCCCCACCACGGATGATCCGGCGAGACCGATCCCTTCGGAAGGCCCATCAGGCCGCCGAGAAGGGTCTGCAATTCAGTGCGGTTGACGCAGAGATTGGCTGCCTGCCGGGTGCGCTTGTCGAGCCAGGGCGAGCCTTCGATGAACGAGAACTGCCAGGGCCACACATGCGGCTGTGGATTGGCATAAACGGTGAAAGGACCACTCTTGATGCGCGGCAGCGCGTCTGGCGCGGGCGACTCGATCCAGTCGACCTGTCCCGACAGCAGCGCGGCTGTGCGGGCATTCGCGTCAGCCAGCGGCAGCAGCACGACGCGATCGATCTTCGGGGTTCGCTTGGGATCCCAATAGGCCTTGTTGGCCACCATTTCAAAGCGCTCGCGCGGTTGCAAGCGCACGCCGCGGAACGGGCCGGTTCCGGACGGATCGGCAGCAAAGGCCGCCCATGCCTGGGTTGAGCGGGCGGCAGCCTCTGTCACCGAGGGGGGAACGGCGGCGAGTTTTGTGGCCCAGTGGGTCGGCGACGCCATGAACAGGTTGGTCAGGTTGATCGGCAGGAACGAATCCGGCTCCGAGGTGGTCAGCTCGACGGTCAAATCGTCGATCTTGCGCGCCGTGCGCAGCGTGGGCATGCGGGACACGGTGACGCCGACCTGACTGGCATCGAAATGAGACGCATCGCGGTTTAGCACTTTCTCGACATTCCAGACCACCGCGTCCGCGTTGAACGGCGAGCCGTCATGGAACTTGACGCCCGGACGCAGTTTGAAGGTCCACTTGGTCTTGTCCGAGGCGTCGACGGCCCATTCGGTCGCCAGGCCCGGAATGACCACGCTCGCCTTGTCGGCGGAGGACAGATCCCATGCCGTCAGCGCGTCAAACATCGGGATGCCGGTGAAGCGGTTGCCCTCGAAGCCCTGGTCCGGCTGGCCATGGGTGCGCGGAATGTCGGCGGCGGTCATGCCGATGCGCAGCACCTTTTCCTGCGCCAGGGCCGAACCGGTGATCATGGTTGTTGCCAGCAATGCGGCACCAAGCAAGCGGGGGAACCTCAATGTCATATCCATCTCTCCAGGGGGCGATGTGATCAGGCGCCGCCGCGTGGCTGCTGCGCTCAGCCCACGTCAGCAATGACCGTGCCATCCGGCTCCAGCATGCGGGAGCCTATGCGACGACGGGCATTGTCATGGCGAAGACGTCGAAGTTCCGGCTAACTGAGCGTGGCCTTTCCGGCCCCCATAACCTTGGACCGCGATGTTTTGCATATTTCTTGAGCACACTGCTATTTTTGCATGGATTCGCAACGGTGCTATCAGACCAAACGGGAAGGTCTCAGAAACTGCCCAACCCCAGCATTCCTCAGGCCGCGCAAAGGTGCCACCACTCAGCCGGAGCGGCGGTTCGGCGGTCCTTAAAGGTCTGCCTGTTGACCAAGGTGCGTTACGAGTTGAAGTGATTGCAGATCAATCCGTGCAAGGCGGCGACTGTCCGCAGACTTCGTATTCGCCGAAAGCGGAGTATCGCCCGTCCCTTCGTCGGAAATGGCGCAGAGCAGCCACCCTGCGCCGCCGGATCTCTGCCGAGAAGATCGTACCGAGCCGGTTCCACCAGAACCGGACCGTTTCACGCGTGATGTCGATTCCCCGCTCGTGCAGCAGGTCCTCGACAGTCCGCAACGACAGCGGATAGCGGACGTCCATCATCACGGCCAGGCGGATGATCTCGGGCGAGGTCTTGAAGTAGCGGAAGATG
>JBMOJG010000710.1:0-2333 GCA_049316925.1 Alsobacter sp.
GGCTGGTGGTGACGGGCGCGTGGGAGGGACCGGTGGGCAACCCGGGGTAGAGATCATGCTCATCGGCTGGCCCCGTCGTGGTCGGTGCCGGTCTTTCGCAGCGATGGTCCGTCGAGGGCGATGCGGTAGGCATTGTGAACCAGTCTGTCGAGGATGGCGTCTGCAAAGGTAGGCTCGCCGATGACATCGTGCCATTTCTCCACGGGCAGTTGGCTCGTGACAACGGTGGAGCGACGGCCGTAGCGCTCCTCGACGATCTCCATCAGGTCGCAGCGCTGCGGGGCGGTCAGACGGTCGGGGCCCCAGTCGTCGAGGATCAGAAGGTCGACGCGGGCGATCTTGCGGAACAGCCGGTCGAAGCGCCCGTCGCCTCGCGCCAGTTCGAGGTCGCAGAAGAGCCGCGGCAGCCGATGATAGAGGACGGTGCGGTCGGCACGGCTGGCGTCATGGCCGAGGGCGCAGGCCAGCCAGGACTTGCCGACCCCGCATGGTCCGGTGATCAGCACTGAGCGGTGCCGGTCGATCCAGCCGGGGCCGCCGAGGCTCTGGAACAGCGCCCGGTCGAGACCGCGGGCCGTCCTGTAGTCCACATTTTCCATGCAGGCGTCACCGTGGCGGAGGTTGGCCGCGCGCAGACGCGACTGGAAGCGGCGGGTGCCGCGCCGGGCCTGCTCGCGGTCGAGCATCAGCCCGATCCAGGCGACGGGGTCGAGGCTCCGGCCGCTGTCTTGCGCAAGAAGCTCGGCGAAAGCTTCGGCCATGCCGTCGAGCTTGAGCGCACTGAGCGCCTCGTGTGTGGGATGGGTCAGCAAGAGGTATCTCCTTGGGTTGAGTGGAAGAACGGGTTCAGTGGAAGAACTTGGCGCCGCGGATGTTGGCGTGGGTAATCGGAGTGGCTTCTGCTGGCCGATCCGGGGGGCGGCCATCAAGGCGGTTGATGAGGATCGACTTCACCGAGGCCATGGTGCGGGTGTTGATCGCCAGCGCGCGGTCACAGGCGGCCTCGACCCGTTCGGGCGCGTAACTGCGGGCCAGCCGCAGGATGCCGAGGCAGGAGCGAAAGCCCTGCTCGGGATGGGGACGGTCGCGGAGGATGACGTCGATCAGGATGGCGGTGGCGGGCCCGATGCGGGCGGCGCGTTCGCGCAACTGGTCGGGCGTGGTCTCGGCATGACGGCGATGGCTGGCAGGTCGATGCTCGTTCAGCGTTGTGGCGCCCGTGTCGCCGGGCGCGGCGCGCCGGTGGCAGGCCACGCGTTTGCCTGCACGGAAGATCTCGACCGTGCTGGCGGTCAGCCGCGCCCAGAGCTTTTGCCGGAGCAGATCATGAGGCACCGAGTAATGATGCCCCTCGAGCCGGACGTGGTAGTCGAGGCCGACCGTTGTCTGGCGCCAGTCGGCATGGACGAACGGTTCCGGCGGTAGCGGCTGCATCGCGGGACGGTCGAGCGTCTCGAAGAGCTGCTGGCGCGACGCTCCGAGGTGGCGGCTGACGCGGCCGTTCAGGCGGGCGACCTCGTCCCGGATCGCTGCATTCAGTTCCTCGAGGCTGAAGAACTGCCGGTTGCGTAGCCTGGCGATGATCCAACGCTGGACAAGGAGAACGGCCCCTTCGACCTTGGCCTTGTCGCGGGGCTTGTAAGGACGCGCGGGCAGGATCGCCGTGCCGTAATGGGCTGCCATCTCGGCGTAGCTGCGGTTGATCTCGGGCTCGTAGAAGCAGGCGCGGATCACCCCGGACTTCAGGTTGTCGGATACGACCAGCGTCGGCACCGCACCGAACGCGGCGAAGGCGTGGGTGTGTGCGCCGATCCAGTCCGGCAACGCCTGGCTCCAGCTTGCCTCGACGTAGGTCATGTTCGAGGCGCCCATCACGGCGATGAAGATCTCCGCCGGGCGCGCCGCGCCCGTGGTCGGGTCGATCACCGCCATCCGGGTGCCGGAATAGTCGACAAACATCCGCTCGCCTGCGGCATGGCGCTGGCGCATGACGGGAGAGAGCCGACCGACCCAACGCCGGTAGTGCTCGCAAAACGCCGAGTAGCCGTAACCGTCCGGGTGCTGGCCACGATACTCGTCCCAGAGCAGCGCCAGCGTGACGCCCGGCCGCTTCAGCTCGCGATGGATCTCTGCCCAGTCCGCCTCGGTAAACTGACGGCTCTGCGCGGGTGGTTGAGGCGGAAACAGCCGCCGCTCCAGCGCTTCTTCATCCAACCCTTCGGGCAATGGCCAGGACAGGCCCGCAACTTCCGCGCGGCGCAGGTAGTCCGCCACCGTGCTGCGGCTCACACCGACGCTCGGCCCGATCTGGCGAGCGGATCGGCCGGCCGCAT
>JBMOJG010000711.1:0-2332 GCA_049316925.1 Alsobacter sp.
GGCGCGCTGAGCGTCAGCAGCTGCGCCCGGTCGACCAGCAGGGCCTCGGCCGGCACCTTGAAGTCCTGCTTGAGGTAGTTGCGGAAGCCATCGGCCACCGGCTCCAGCACCGCGAAGGACGCCACATCGGTCTGCGCCTGCGAGGCGTCCATGCGGCCGGGCGCGAAAGGCACCTCGACCACCTGCCCGGCCTGGCGCGCGGCCTGTTCGACCGCGGCGCCTCCGGCCAGAACGATCAGGTCGGCCAGCGAGATCTTCTTGCCGCTGCCGGCCTGTTCGGCATTGAAGTCCTGCTGGATTGCCTCCAGCGTGGCCAGCACGCGGGCCAGCTGCTCGGGCTGGTTGACTGCCCAGTCCTTCTGCGGCGCCAGGCGGATGCGCGCGCCATTGGCACCGCCGCGCTTGTCGGAGCCGCGGAAGGTCGAGGCCGACGCCCAGGCTGTCGACACCAGCTCGGGGATCGAAAGCCCCGAGGCCAGGATCTTGGCCTTGAGCGCCGCAGCATCGGCGGTGTCGATCAGGGCGTGGCCGGCGGCCGGGACCGGATCCTGCCAGATCAGCTCTTCGGCAGGAACCTCCGGTCCGAGGTAGCGGACCCGCGGACCCATGTCGCGATGGGTCAGCTTGAACCAGGCCCGCCCGAAGGCATCGGCCAGCTGCTCGGGGTTCTCGTGGAACCGCTTCGAAATCTAGGCGTAGGCCGGATCGAACTTGAGCGCCATGTCGGCCGTGGTCATCATCGGCGCGTGG
Organism: Alsobacter sp.; assembly: GCA_049316925.1. Classification (GTDB taxonomy): domain Bacteria; phylum Pseudomonadota; class Alphaproteobacteria; order Rhizobiales; family Beijerinckiaceae; genus Alsobacter. Next base: position 751 of record JBMOJG010000711.1, read on the forward strand.
CGCAACGACGCGTCATGCGCATCCGGCACGGCATCCGCCAAAGCACCATGGGCTGGCTTCCACTGCCAGGCACCCGCCGGGCTCTTCACCAGCTCCCAGTCATTGCCGAGGAGCGTGTCGAAATAGCCAGTGTCCCAGAGGATCGGATTCGGCGTCCAGGCCCCTTCGATGCCGCTGGTGGTGGTATGGACCCCCTTCCCGGTTCCGAACCGGTTGATCCAGCCGAGGCCCTGCTCCTCGATGGCCGCACCTTCCGGCTCAGGCCCGACCAGGGTGGGATCCCCCGCGCCATGAGCCTTGCCGAAGGTGTGCCCCCCGGCCACGAGCGCCACCGTCTCCTCGTCATTCATGGCCATCCGCGCGAAGGTCTCGCGGATGTCACGCGCTGATCCGAGCGGGTCCGGTTTGCCGTTGGGACCTTCCGGATTGACGTAGATCAGGCCCATCTGCACGGCTGCGAGCGGGTTCTCGAGATCCCTGTCCCCGCTGTAGCGCTTGTCGCCCAGCCAGGTGTCCTCGGTGCCCCAATAGATGTCCTCCTCGGGCTCCCACACATCGGCACGGCCGCCGCCGAACCCGAAGGTCTTGAAGCCCATCGACTCCATGGCGCAGTTGCCGGCCAGGATCATCAGGTCCGCCCACGAGATGGCGTCGCCGTATGTCTGCTTGATCGGCCAGAGCAGCCGGCGGGCCTTGTCGAGATTGCCGTTGTCCGGCCAGCTGTTCAGCGGCGCAAAGCGCTGCGTACCCGACGACGCGCCGCCGCGGCCATCGCCGGTGCGGTAGGTGCCGGCGCTGTGCCAGGCCATGCGGACGAACAGCGGCCCGTAGTGCCCGTAGTCGGCCGGCCACCAGTCCTGCGACTGGGTCATCAGCGCGACGAGATCTTTCTTAAGGGCTGCATAGTCCAGGGTCTTGAACGCTTCCGCATAGGTGAAGTCCTGACCCATGGGATCGGACAGCTGGGAGTTTTGGGCGAGGATCCTGAGGTTCAGCTGGTTCGGCCACCAGTCGCGGTTCGATCGGCCGGCCGCTGTCGCATTGGGGCGAGTGGCATGCGCCACCGGACACTGGCCGGGATTCCGGTCATCGTTTCCGTTCATGTCTCTCTCCAATTCGGGTATGCAGTCGGATCAGTGGACTTGTCGGACGCACGCACGGTTTTGTCGATCAGCCGGCCTGCCACGACGGCGTGGTCGGCTTGGCCGAAGCCTGACCACGACAGGACACAGACTGACGCGACCGATGCAATGGGACAAAAGGCCCCTTGGCCGGTGGCGGACCTGCCACGAAACACGATGGGCGCGTGGGCTGAAGAAAGCCAGCGCGTCACTCATAACACGGGGCACCGGCCTCTACGACGGCGCGCCTCCGGCACCGGGCGGCGCGGCAGGGCCACGCCGCCCGATCCTGAGCAATTTAGTCGGCCGACTCGGCGAACATCGTCTTGTGGAAGAGCCCGGCGATCACCGCACCGGCGATCGGCGCCACCCAGAACAGCCAGAGCTGCTGGATCGCCCAACCGCCGGCAAACAGCGCCTGGCTGGTCGAGCGGGCCGGGTTGACCGAGGTGTTCGTCACC
>JBMOJG010000712.1:0-2332 GCA_049316925.1 Alsobacter sp.
ATGGCCGCGAAGGCCCGGCCGGAGAACCTGGCCGCCGCCGAAAGTGCCGGGCTGCAGGCGCAAGCCGAAGGCGAGGAGCCGCAGGAAGGCGCGCCCGCGCCTGCCGGCTTCGATATGGCGTCGATCATGGGCGGCGCTCCGCCGCCGCAACAGCCGCCGATCGACTGGGCCGCGATGACGCAGGGCGAGCCGGCGCCGTTGCCGGCCGATGGCCTGGCCGGCGCACTCGAGCGCCAGGGTAAGATGTTCGCGGACGCTCTGCGTGACCTGGGCGACAAGCTCACCGCTCCGCGCGTCGCTATCCGCGATCGCGAAGGCAAGATCATTGGTTCGAAAGTGGAGGCCTCCTGATGGCATTGCAGGTTTCGGTGGCCGTCCAAAACGGAATGCTCGACGCGGTGGAAGTCGCGGTCGGCCCATCGGCCGTGATGAAAATCAGGACCGGACCGCCGCCGGCGACGTGCGCGACGGCCGACAGCGGCTCTGTGCTCGCCACGTTGAACCTTCCCGCCGACTGGATGGCCAACGCCGCAAGCGCCGTGAAATCGCTGTCCGGCACCTGGCAGGACACCAGCGCCGACGCGGCCGGCACGGCCGGGCATTGGCGCATCTACGCCAGCGACGGCACAACCTGCCACTTGCAGGGCACAGTGACCGCGACCGGCGGCGGCGGCGATCTCACGCTCGACACGGTCACGATCAACAGCGGCCAGGTGGTGTCGATCTCGTCGTTCTCAATCAGCGCGGCGAACGGCTGATGCCGCAGATTTACGATCGCGTCCGCGTCTTCACGGCGACGACTGGGGCGGGGGCGCTCACGCTCGGCCCAGCCGTGCCGGGCTTCCGGACGTTCGCCGGCGCGAGCGTTGCGGACGGTGAGGTCGTGACCTTCGCCATCGAGCAGGGCACGGCGTGGGAACTGTGCGAGGGCGTCTATACCGCGTCCGGACCGACGCTCACGCGCTCGCTGCTGTCGTCGTCGACGGGCTCGCTCCTGACCCTCGACGGCACGGCGCAGGTGTTCATCACGGCGGTCTCGGATCGGCTCGGCTATCCCGGCTCACCTTGGGCTGAGAGTGCTGCGCTATTCGCTTCGTGCATGTGAGGGATAGATGCCAGTCACCAACATAAACCGCATTGCCGCAGACCTGGCCGCCGCCACGCTGACCGATGTCACGGCCGGCGGGCTCGCGGCAAATAAAGGCGGGACGTATATCGCGAAATTCGTGAACCGGGGGCTCTACGGGGCGCACATCCGGCTCGCCGTGACGGGCTCGGGCGGCGTCGCCGGCGGTGCGCCTGTGAATGCGGACTATGTGGTGTTCGATCGGGTGCTGGATTCGAGTGCTGAGTTTGTGGCGAAGCCGATCCCGTTGGCGGACGGTATGCGCGTCTACGCGCTCGCCGATGTGGCGGGGGTATCGGTGACGTTAATCGGACGGGTGGGGGGCTAGGCCATGCCTTTGGTTGTCGCGTCTAGCGCCATCAACGCCGGCCAGGTTGTCGGAGTGATCGGCAGTGGCATCGTGCCGGTCACGAACTGGAGCATGTTTCGGTTTCCCGCACCGTTCAACATCATTTCACCGGCGAGCAACTACGGCGCTGTAGTCGCAACAATAGGGGAGTTTGATGGGGCTCCCCGTCGCGCTCAGATTGGCGTGACAGACGCGCACTTCTTTTTGTTCACCGCTGCCGGTGGATACCTATTGCGCTATGCAAAATCCGGCGGCGCGGCGACTGCGGTCCAAATCGCGCCCACGATCGCCGCTTGGCCGGTTCGGCTTACGCGGCTGACGAGCGGGAACCTGCTAGTCGTTTACGTCAAGCCATCAACGACGACGATTGGCTTTCAGATCATTGATCCCAACACCATGTCCGCAGTCCGCGCGGACACGTCGCCATCTGAAACGACAGCCGACAACGGCACCAACATTCTTAGCGACGTAATCGCTCTGAGCGGCGGCGGCTTCGTCGGCGTTTACAACAACGGCGGCAATGCGCGCGCGGTGCGATGGGACAACGCCGGCAACGTGGTAGCAGGGCCAGTGACGATCCGCACCTCGGTCGGAACGGCGTACTTGCGCGCGGTCGAACTGTCTGACGGGAACATCGGTGTCGCATCACATCAGTCCGGCGCATCAAATCCAGGCTTGAATGCGATAGTCATCAACGGCTCGACGCTGGCTGTCATCGGAACGCCGGTAGTCTTGAGCTCTACAACTCCGGGTTCGCACAAAGAGGGGCCAGACATTGTCGCTGGCGCTGGCTTCTTCGCGCTGGCGGCGGCGAATGGCACCGCATACGTTGCAGGCGTTGTAAGTAATGCGTCGGT
>JBMOJG010000713.1:0-2329 GCA_049316925.1 Alsobacter sp.
AGCGTTGCCTACGCGCCCAAGGGTCTGATCGGAGTCTTCACCCCCCAGGCCAACACCACGGTCGAGCCGGAAATGGCGATCCTGACGCCGCCTGGCTACGCCTTCATCAATGCCCGCATGACCAGCGCAAAGCCGACGATTTCGGAGCGGCTGCTCGACTACATGGACCAGTTTCCCGCGATCCTGTCGCAGTTCGCCAACGCGCCCGTGGACGTCGTCGCGCTCGCCTGCACGGGTTCGTCCTATTTGATCGGGACAGAGCGTGAAGACTCCTTGCTGGCCGAAATCCGCGCCATCGCCGGCGTGCCGGCCCTGTCCGGCGCAAGCGCCTCCGTGGACGCACTGAACCGTCTTGGCGCAAGAAGAATCGCCCTGGTGTCGCCCTATAACTCCGCCCTCGATCAAGAGAGCGCAGGCTACTGGAGATCCCGTGGCTTCGAGGTCGTGGCCGAGGTCAGCGCCTATCGCGACACGACGGCCTTTCACCCGATCTACTCGCTCTCCGCCAGGGCGGCGGACAAGGCGCTCGACAGTCTCGGCGATGCGGAATTCGATGCGGTCCTGATGCTGGGCACCGGCATGCCGACCCTGCAGTCGATCGCCAACCATCCCGCCCTCGGCGCCGCGCCGGTCCTGTCCTGCATGCTCTGCGTCGCCTGGCGCGCTGTTGCCTACCTCGATCCGTCGGTGGACACTCCCGAGGCCCTGCGCGCCTGGACGCATGGCGCCCACTGGAAGAGCCAGCTCGCCCGCATGAGCGGATCCTGATGGCTCGACTAGCGGACAATGGCGGCGTCTACGGCCCGCCGCTTGGCCTCATTACGCCAATGGGAAATCCCTGTGCCGAACCGGAAATGTCGATCCTCACCGGCGCGGCCCTGCTCACCGCACGCGCGACCTCGCCGTCGGCGGACAGCCGCACGCGCCTTGGCGACTACATCGATGCCATCGGCCCCGCTCTGGCGAGTTTCGATCAGGCGCCGCTGACAGCTGCCGGCTTCGCCTGCACTTGCTATTACCTGCGTGGGCCGGGGGCGGAGGCCCGCGACATGGCAGCCCATGCGCGCCGCGTCGGTTGTCCGGTCATCACGGCGACGCAGGCAATTCGGGCGATGTGCGAGGCGCTCGGGCTCCGTCGTCTGGCTCTCATGGCCCCCTATCCGGGTTGGCTGGTTGACGAGGCGAAACGGTACTTCAGTGAAGTCGGCCTGGACATCGTGGCGCATGCCGGGCTTCCGGCGGATCTGGTCGACACACGCGCAATCTATCGTTTGTCGCCGGCTGATGTGGCACAGGTCGCCGCCCGGCTCGATCACGCCGCGGCGGATGCGGTGCTGATCGGAGGTACCGGCATGCCGAGCCTCCCCTTTGTCGTGGCGCAACATCTTGGCAAACCGGTATTCTCGTCCAATATGGCTCTCGCGTCAGTGTTGTTGTCGGCGAACATGGATGCGGCAGGCCGCGCCGAGGGCTTTCGGCGCATCCTATCGTCGGGTGCGCGCTGGCGGCAGCGCCTGGCCTTGTGGAGACCGGACTGAATGGAACACGTGCCGGTGACCGCTGCGCAGCCAGCCATCGGCCTGTCGGGGATCGAGAAATGGTATGGCACGCGTGACAAGCCGGTCCACGCGTTGTCGCCGACCGATCTCAGTGTGGCCGAGGGTGAGTTCGTTGTGCTCCTCGGACCGTCCGGCTGCGGCAAGACCACCTTGCTGCGAATGGTCGGTGGATTGATCGCCCCGACCTCAGGCCGCTTGAGAGTGGAAGGGCAACTGCTCTGGCAGGGCGAGCAGCGGCGGGCCGAAGCCGTGTCCGAACTTGGCATGGTGTTTCAGGACGCGAACCTGTTCCCCTGGCTCAGCATCGAGGACAACATCGCGCTACCGCTCGAGCTGAAAGGAATGGCGCGGGCCGAACGCCGGGCGAAGGCGCATGAGCTGTGCCGCCTCGTCGGCATCAGCGGTTTCGAGCGGCGCTGGCCGCGCGAATTGTCCGGCGGCATGCGCCAGCGCGCAGCCATTGCGCGGGCCTTGTCCTATGATCCGAAGATCCTGTTGATGGATGAGCCCTTCGGAGCGCTCGACGCAATGACGCGGGACGCCATGAACCTCGAATTGCAGCGCCTCTGGATGGACACCGGCAAGACCATCATGCTCGTCACCCATTCGATCTCCGAAGCAGTGTTCCTGGCCGACCGGATCGTCCTGCTGTCGCCGCGCCCCGGCAAGATCGACACCATCGTCGATGTGCCGATTCCCCGACCGCGACGGCTGGAGGCGCAATCGACGGCAGCCTTCCAGGACATCGCACTCGCCCTGCGCCAGCGCCT
>JBMOJG010000714.1:0-2324 GCA_049316925.1 Alsobacter sp.
GGCTTGCCTGCCTTGTCGTCGATGAAGTCGACCTTGGGCTCGCGCACCAGGACCGCCCGCCCGTCCTGCTGGACCAGCGTGGTGGTGATGGTGGAGCCGACCACCTGCTCGGGCGGAATGCCGTAGACGCGTTCGGCAAAGGCGCGCACGAGCTCGATGCCACCGCCCGACACGATGTAGGTCTTGAAGCCCTTGCTCCGCAGAAAGGTCAACAGCTCGAGCATGGGCTGGTAGACGAGGCTGTCGAAGCGGCGGCCGAAGCGCGGATGGCGGGCGGTCTCCAGCCATGCTGACGCCGTCGCCTGGAAGGCCTCGGGGGTCATGCCCGCGTGGGTGGCCATGACGAGTTCGAGCAGTCCGCGCTCGCCGGCTGCGGCAAGCCCGGCCATGTCGCCGGCAAGCGCCGACTTGAAGGGCTCGCGCGTCGCCCAGTCGGGGTTTTGCGGCGCCAGCGCGCGGACCCGGTCGAGCGCGAACAGGAGCTGGGTGTAGGCCGGCTGCTCGACCCAGAGCGTGCCGTCATTGTCGAACACCGCGATGCGCTCGGGCGGCGGGACAAATCCGGGCGATCCCGGCGTCGTGACCGTGTCGACGAAGCGCAGGATCGCCTGCCGGGCCGGGCCATCGCGCCAGGACGGCAGTGGGTCCTGCGCGTTCGCTTGTGTCACCGCGAGGCCCAGCCAGACGGCCAGCAGGGCGGACAGGATGCGGATCATCGTTCGGCTCCTGTGGTGGGTGAGCGATTGGCTTGCGGCGTTGGACTGATCCTGGCCTCGACGGCCAGCACACAGGCCCGGAAGGCCTGTGCGGCGGGGGACGGGGAGCGCCCGCGCCGGGTGACAAACCCGTAGTTCAGCTGCATCCACGGGACGTCCACCGGGACGAGGGCGAGGCGGCCGTCCTCGCAGTCCCGCGCGACCTGGGCGTCGAGGGCCACGCCGAGCGCGTCGCTGGCCAGGACGATGTTGCGCATGCCCGGGACGGTATCGACCCGGATGCGGCAGCGCCAGCGGCCGTCCGGACCGTCCTGCACGCCGAACGGCGCAGGCCCTGCCGGCAGCTGCGCCAGCATGGGCGCCGGCACGCTGGGGCCGACCCACGGATAGGCGGCGAGGTGCCCGATGGTCAGCGACGCCTGCGCCAGCAGCGGATGCCCGGCGCGGCAGAAGAACCCTAACGGCGAACGCCGGATCGGCTCGGCGACGAGGTCGGGCTGGGATGCCAGTTCGGAAATGTCGGCGATGCCGATGTCGGCCGTGCCCGCCTGGACGGCGGCGATGACGCCGGTCCAGTCCTGGATCGCCAAATGGAGGCTCAGGCCGGGATTGTCGGCCGAGAGCCGGCCGATGGCCTCCTCGACGGAGATCGCCGCCGGGTAGGGGCCCGCAGAGACGGCCAGTTCGCCGACCGACAGGCCCTTCACGAGGGCGATCTCGCGCATCGCCTCGGCAAAGGCGGTGATCACCAAGTCGCCCCGGGCCAGCAGGATCTCGCCGAACAGCGTCGGCGCCACCGCACCATCGCGGTCGAACAGGCGCACCCCGAGATCGTCCTCGATATGCTGCAGGCTGCGGGTCAGCGCCGGCTGGGACACCCCCAGTTCCGCCGCGGCGCGGCCGAAATGCCGGTGCCGCGCCAAAGCGCGCAGCAGTTCAAACTGGCGAACGGAATGCATGTCTTTACGTTATGATCCGATGCTAAAAATGATATTGGACCAAGGCCTTACAGCATGCGATGCATAACACGATTAGGCGATCTCGTGCTTTAATCGTGTTTTTCAAGTACAAAAATAAAGCATCGACCCAACTTAATCCGTGCAGAACCGAGGCTTCCGGCCCATCGCGCATGGGATCCTGATGCTTCGCCGGCGCGCTGCCGGTTCGTCGTTTTCAACCCCATGGAGTGAACCCATGAGACGCAAATCTCTTGCCTGGCTCGCGCTGCTTGCGAGCGTGGCCTTGACGGGAACCGCGCCCGCCACTGCCCAGCAGGCGAAAAAGCCCAACATCCTCATCATCTGGGGCGATGACATCGGCCAGTTCAATGTCAGCGCCTACAATATGGGGATGATGGGCTACAAGACGCCCAACATCGACAGCATTGCCAAGGACGGCGCAGTCTTCACCGACTGGTATGGCCAACAGAGCTGCACGGCTGGCCGCTCCGCCTTCATTACCGGTCAGTCGCCGATCCGCACGGGCCTCACGAAGGTGGGGCTGCCGGGCACCCCTGAAGGCATGAAGCCCGAGGACCCGACCATCGCCGGCCTGCTCAAGCCGCTGGGCTACGTCACCGGCCAGTTCGGCAAGAACCACCTCGGCGAC
>JBMOJG010000715.1:0-2316 GCA_049316925.1 Alsobacter sp.
CACGCCCCAGCGCAGCGCGTAGCTGCGGGCCGCCCCGGCCAGCATGATCCCCGGGCGGTCATTGTCGGGAAACACCAGCGGCTGCTCGATGGCACCGGTGGCGAGCACCACCTGGCCGGCCCGCACCTTCCACAACCGCTCGCGCGGCGCCCTGGGGTGGGGCACCATCTGGTGGTCGGTCACGCGCTCGGCGAGCCCGACGAAATTCTGCAGGTAGACGCCGAACGCCTGGGTGCGCGGCAGCAGCGTCACTCCGGCGGCAGCGAGTTCGGCAACGGTTTGCGCCACCCAGTCGGCAGCCGCCATCCCGCCGACCAGCGCGGTCTCGGACAGCAGGCCGCCGCCGAGCTCCGCCTGCTCGTCGGCGAGGATCACCCGCCGCCCGGCGCGTGCGGCGGCGAGCGCCGCCGCCAGCCCGGCCGCGCCGGCGCCCACCACGAGCACGTCGCAGAACGCGTAGCGGTGGGCATAGTGGTCCGGATCCGGCAGCGTCGGTGCCATGCCGAGGCCGGCGGCCCGACGGATCAGAGGCTCGTAGAGGCCCGCCCAGGCACCGGCGGGCGCCATGAAGGTCTTGTAGTAAAATCCGGCGGAGAGCAGCCCATCCGGCAACGCGTCATTGATCGCCCCGGCATCGTGGCGCAGCGACGGCCAGCGGTTCTGGCTGGTGGCGACGAGTCCCTCATAGAGCGCCACCTGTGTGGCCCGCAGGTTCGGCGTCACGCGTCCGCCGCCACGGCTGACGGTCACCAGCGCGTTCGGCTCCTCGGCGCCCGCCGCCAGGATGCCGCGCGGGCGGTGATACTTGAACGAGCGTCCGGCCAGATGGATGCCGTTGGCCAGCAGAGCCGACGCCAGCGTGTCGCCGGGATGGCCGGTGAGGTCTTGGTCGTCGAAGCGGAACCGCAGCACCTGGCTGCGGTCGATGCGCCCGCCCTCCGGTGTCCGTGCCGCGCTCACCGTCCGCCCTCCGGCCCGCTCGTCACGGTCAGGTCCGGCATCGGCTCGCCGGCAGGGTAGGTGGCCAGGATCGTGTCGGTCACCGTATGGCGCACCGCATTGAAGAACCGGCCGCAGCCATGCGTGTGCCGCCAGCGCTCGGCAATCAGCCCGCGCGGATTGTCGCGGAAATACAGAAAGGCCGCCCAGTCGGCATCGGACACGGCGGACGGGTCGGCCGGACGCGCCACATGCGCCTGGCCGCCATGCCGGAACTCGATCTCCGGGCGGTCGGCGCGGCAATAGGGACAGCGGATCAGCAGCATGGCGGCCTCAATGGGCGACGGCGGCGGCCGCCGCCTCGTCGATCAGCCGCCCGGTGCGGAACCGGTCGAGGGAGAACGGCGCCGCGATCGGGTGCGGCTCGCCGGTGGCCACCGTATGGGCGAACACGTGGCCGGACCCCGGCGTGGCCTTGAAGCCGCCGGTTCCCCAGCCGCAATTGACGAACAGGCCCGGCACCGGTGTCTTGCCGATGATTGGCGAGCGGTCCGGCGTCACGTCGACGATGCCGCCCCAGTTGCGCAGCATGCGCAGGCGCCTGACGGTGGGGAACAGCTCGCAGATCGCGTCCAGCGTGTGCGACGAGATGTGCAGCGCGCCGGCCTGCGAGTAGGACGTATAGGCGTCGGTTCCGGCCCCGATCACCAACTCGCCCTTGTCGGACTGGGACATGTAGGCGTGGATGGTGTTGGACATCACCACGCAGGGCATGATCGGCTTCACCGGCTCCGACACCAGCGCCTGCAGCGGATAGCTCTCCAGCGGCATGCGCACATCCGCCATGCCCATCACGACGCTGGTGTGTCCGGCCGCCACCACCCCGACCTTGCGGGTGGCGATCGGCCCCCGTGTCGTCTCGAGGCCGCAGACGGCGCCGCCGGCGTCGCGGCGAATGGCCGTGACTGCGCAATTCTGCAGGATGTCGACGCCCAGCGCGCTCGCCGCCCGTGCATAGCCCCACGCCACCGCATCATGGCGTGCCACGCCGCCGCGCCGCTGCAGGGCCGCCCCGACAACCGGGTAGCGGATGTCCGTGCTGGTGTTGAGCAGCGGGCAGAACGCCCGCGCCTCCTCCGGGCTCAGCCATTCATTGTCGATGCCCTGCAGCCGGTTGGCGTGGACGTGCCGCCGGAAGACCTGCACGTCATGGTCATTATGGGCCAGCATCATCACGCCGCGGGGCGAGTACATGACGTTGTAGTTCAGCTCCTGCGACAACCCCTCCCAGAGCCGCAGCGCGTGCTCGTACAGGTGCTGGCTTTCCTCCCACAGATAGTTGGAGCGGATGATCGTGGTGTTGCGACCGGTGTTGCC
>JBMOJG010000716.1:0-2314 GCA_049316925.1 Alsobacter sp.
CGATCGGCGAGGTGCGGGCGCGCGCCTCCACGGCCGGCCAGTTGACGCCCGGCATCACGATGATGCGGCCAGGAACCTCGGCTGGGTCGAGCTCCGCAACGAGCCGGCGGGCGATCACCAGGCCCTCGTACTCGTCGCCATGGACGCCCGCCGTCACCAGCGCCGACGGCCCGCTGCCGCCCTTGATGACGGCGATCGGAACCGGAATCACGCCGTAGGCGTGGACGTCGTCCGACCAGGACAGTCGGAGATGGCCAATGCGCTTGCCGGGTGCGTCGAGGTCGATGCTGCAGGCCGCGGAGGGCGGGAGGTCGGTCATCTCAGCCCCTCACCCGGACAGCACGGCGCTCCATCGCGCCGAAGGCGAGCGACAGGCTCCAGCACAGGACGAAATAGATCAGCCCGACGAACAGCAGCACTTCGAACACCTTCTGGGTGGCGATCTGGATGTCCTGGGCGACGAAGGTCAACTCCTGCACGGACACCAGCGAGACCAGCGACGAGTCCTTGATCATCTGGATGAACTGGCTGGCCAGGGGCGGCAGCACGTTGCGCAGCGCCTGCGGGAAGACCACGAAGCGCAACACGTCGAGCCGCGACAGGCCAAGGCTGTCGCCGGCCTCGACCTGGGCACGCGGCACGGATTCCAGCCCGGCGCGCACGATCTCGGTCACGTAGGCGCCGGTGAACACCGACAGGCAGATCAGGCCGACGACGAAATTCTCCACCTGCCGCGGCGGGCCGAACAGCACCGCGATGATGCTCTGGGCCTCCGGCGGCAGCCTCGACACCCTGTCGGCAATGCCGAGCGACGGCAGGATCTGGCTGGTCAGGAAGAAGACGAACACGAACACGAAGACGATAGGCGGGATGTTGCGGATCAGCATCACATAGGTCGTGCTGATCAGCCTTGGCAGCAGCCGCTTGCTCGTGCGCGCCCAGCCCATGACGGCGCCGATGATGGCGGCGAGCAGGATGCCCCATATGGCGAGGCGCAGCGTGGTCGCAAGCCCGAGCAGAAGGGCGTTCGGTGTCCAGGCCCCCGTCTTCGGGTCGATGCGGATAACCCAGGGCCACACCGATCCCCAGTCCCACCTGTAGTGCAGTACCGTCTGGGTGCGCCAGACGAAGAAGCCGACCCCGGCTGCGGCCAGCACCAGCAGGACGGCGTCGAGCCAGCCGAAGCGAAGGCCGCGGCGCCGGGCCGGCGGCGGGCGTGCTCCCGCATCCGCGCCGGAGGCCTCGCCGGTTCGATCGGCGGGCACTGCGGCCTGGGGCGGCAGGCTGCGGATGGCGAGCCGAAGCCCGCCATCCGCACCGTCACCGGGATGTGTCCCGTCTGTCACGACACGCGCTTCACTGCTTGACCTGCTCGGCCCAGTCGCGCGTGCGGAACCAGTAGTCGTGGCGGGCCTTCAGCCAGCCATTCTCCTTGTTCAGCGTGATCCAGGCGTTGAAGAAGGCCAGCGCATCCGGGTCACCCTTGCGCAGGGCGAATGCCTCGACGCTCGAGGTGATGTAGGCGTTGGTCGGCCGGTAGAGCCGGTCGGGGTTCTGGATCGCGTAGAAGGTCGGCGCGGGCTCGCTGGTCATCGCCGCATTGGCATTGCCGTTGATGACCTCCTGGTAGACCACAGCGGTGTCGTCGAACTGGCGCAGCGTCGCCTTCGGGAACATGCGCTCGATGTCCTTGCACGGCGCCGAGCCGCGGCGGCACGCCCAGGTGACGCTGTCCTTGTTGAAATCGTCCGGCCACTTGAAGTTGGCGGAGTTCTGCTTGCTGGCGACGACACCGGTGCCCGACTGCGAGTAGGGCGTGGTGAAGTTCACCTGCAGGGCACGGCCGGTGGTGATGCTGAGGCCGCCGATGATCGTGTCGAAGCGGCTCGACAGCAGCGCCGGGATGATTCCGTCCCAGGCCGTCGGCACGAGTTCGAGTTCGACCTCCATGTCGGCGGCGAGCTTCTTGGCGACGTCGACCTCGAAGCCGATCCAGTTGTTGTCCTTGTCGCGCATGGCCCACGGCACGAAGCTCGCCATGCCGACCATCAGCTTGCCGCGCTTCTTGATGGTGTCGACCAGGTTGGCGGGCGCCTGCGCCGCCGCCGGGGCTGCCGCAAGCGCGGCCATGAGCCCGCCCGCCACGAGGGCGCCGGCAATCGCCGTGCCCATCCTGCTCAAGATCGTCATCGCTCTGTCTCCTTTGCCAAAGTGTTGGTCCGATCCGCCAGGGGGACGCCTGTCCCACCGGCGGTTGCTTCTTCACAAGCAAGTGTGTCTTCACAAGCAAGTGTCTTGCCGGTGTTCATGCCCC
>JBMOJG010000717.1:0-2308 GCA_049316925.1 Alsobacter sp.
GTTGATTGGCCTCGGCCTCGCGGCGATCGATGGCCGGCTGCCGGTCCGCCTCAAGGCAATGTTCCAACGGTCGTAGGAACGCCGGAGCGTCCGGGCATTGCGATCGGTTCGGCTCCCTTTCGACAGCGGCGCCTTCAGGTGGAACGAAAACTTCACCCACGAAACGGTGATCGCCTCGGGATCAACTGCGCGTGAGAACAGCCTCGCTGTAACGGTCAGGAGGCTTCGTCCGACGTATGCATCGTGAGCCGCACACGAACCCAATTCGGAGGAATCCCATGATCAACCGTCGAACCATTCTTGCCTCAGGGCTTGTTGCTGCAGCGCTTGCCTTCGGAACTGCCCACGCGGCGCCTGCCGCGACGCCCTTCACCCAGGCTGCCTTCGAGGCGGCGCAGAAGTCCGGCAAGCCCATACTGGTCGAGATCCATGCCGACTGGTGTCCGACATGCAAGGCACAGCAGCCGATCATTTCCCAGCTCCGCGACGACCCGAGGTTCAAGGACCTCGTCGTGTTCCGGGTCGACTATGACGGGCAGAAGGATGTGGTGAAGAAGTTCAACGTGCGGTCGCAGAGCACGTTGATCGCCTTCAAGGGAACGGCGGAAGCCGGGCGCTCGGTCGGAGACACGAACAAGACCTCCATCACGGCCCTGCTCGGCAAGACGGTCTGAGGCCGGCTGATGGCTGTTGGCAGTCTTGGCCTCGCCTTCCTGGCAGGGCTCTTGTCGATCCTGTCCCCGTGCGTGCTGCCTTTGCTGCCGATCGTGCTCGGCTCGGCCGCGGCCGAGCACCGCCTCGCACCGCTGGCGCTGGCCGGCGGTGTCGCGCTGTCCTTTGTCGCCATCGGGCTCTTCATCGCGACGATCGGCTTTGCGATCGGTCTGGATGCCGACGTCTTCCGGACAGCGGCTGCCATTCTGATGGTGTTGCTGGGCGTCGTGCTGGTGCTGCCGCGGCTGCAGATGAGGCTTGCCGCGGCGGGCGGACCCGTCAGCGACTGGGCCGAGCGGAACATGTCGGGCTTCTCGACCCGCGGTGTCAGCGGACAGTTCGGCGTGGGCCTGCTGCTCGGCGCGGTCTGGAGCCCGTGCGTCGGCCCGACGCTGGGAGCTGCGTCGGTTCTCGCCTCGCAGGGGTCAAACCTCGGGCAGGTGGCGGCCACGATGACCGTTTTCGGGATCGGTGCAGCGCTTCCGCTCGTTGCGCTCGGACTACTGTCGCGCCAAGCCCTGATGCGCTGGCGAGACAGCCTGATCCAGAGCGGCAAGGGCGCCAAGCTGGTGCTCGGCGTGATCTTGATCGGTGTCGGAGTGTTAATCGCGACGGGCTACGACAAGCGCGTCGAGGCTGCGCTCGTGGAGGCATCGCCCGCCTGGTTGACCGAACTGACGACGCGGTTTTAAGGGCAACCTGAGCGACCGGCTCCTTGTTCGCAGTCGCAGGCCCGTGGAGCTGATCGGCGTCGGGATTTTCATGATCCAGAATCGGCCGCCGGACCACTGTTGTCAGCGGTCCGGCATTCGTCATCGCAACAGAATCAGCGTCGGGCCTTCGCCCGTGCCGTCATCGGTCACGAGCAGCCGGTGGTCGACCCGCAGGTGTCGCACTTCATGCAGGTGCCGTTGCGCAGCAGCGTGAAGTTGCCGCATTCGCCGCACGCATCGCCCTGATAGCCCTTCATCAGGGCCTCGGCGCGCTTGGCGCCGGGTCCGTTCGCCTCCCGTCGCTGGGCTGCGGGCTGGAAGCCGAGGCTGGCGAGCCCTGTCTCGTCGAGCGCCCGCTCGACCTCCAGGGCGACGTCCCCCTTCAGCGCCGTTGCGCCGTCAACCTTCAGCAACATCGCACCGGGCGCCTGGCCCGAGAGCAGCGGCCCCCTGGCGTCGGACCGCGTATCCGCGCCGCCCTGGATCGCCATCAGGCCGGTCGACTTGCCGCGAACCAGCCCCTTGGAGACCATGCGGGCGGACGGGGCGGCGGTGAAGCCCGCCGGCGCCTTGCCCTCGTCCTCGCCCTTGCCGAGTTCGTCGAAGCCAATCGTCTCCGGCGACACATGGGCCAGGTCGGTCCGCCCCAGATAGGAGATCGCCAGCTCGCGGAAGACGTAGTCGAGCACGCTGGTGGCGTTCTTGATCGCGTCATTGCCCTGGACGAAGCCGGCCGGCTCGAAGCGGGTGAACGTGAAGGCGTCCACATACTCGTCCAGCGGCACGCCGTACTGCAGGCCGAGCGAGATCGCGATGGCGAAATTGTTCATCAGGCTGCGGAAGGCGGCGCCTTCCTTGTGCATGTCGATGAAGATCTCGCC
>JBMOJG010000718.1:0-2300 GCA_049316925.1 Alsobacter sp.
GCCAGGACCGAGGCCGTGGCATCATCGCGATGGGCCAGCTCGTACAAGACGCGCGTCTCTGCCAGCGAGAACGGACTGCCCGGATGGCCCCGGTCCAGCAGTCCGAGCGCCGCCGTGTAGAACCGGTTGAACCGCCGCACGGCATCGATCTGCGCCGCCAGATCCGCATCCATGATCCGTCCTCCCCGGAGGCAAGGGCGGTCATAAACTTGACATAGTCAAGGATTTCTGCGTGGCCGCACCCTATCGCAGCGCTGTCCGGTCGGCGATAGTGGATCGAAAGGAGACCGCCATGACCCAGCCACCGACCCATTCACAGGGCGACCAGCCAGCCTTGCCGGCCGGCGGCGGGCCACCGGCTCCGGCTGCGGCTCCGGCCACCGTCACCTGGCCATTCGTGACCGGTGCCGTGCTCGTCGGGCTCGGGCTGCTGTGCGCCTGGCGTGTGTTCGTCGGGCCGGGCGAGAACCCGTTTTTGGTTGGCATCCTGCTGGTGGTCGGCGGTCTCTCCGAGGGACTCCACGCGATCCTGGACCGCTCCTGGCGCCAGTTCGCGACCGAACTGGCGCCGGCGTTGCGGTTCGTCATTGCCGGCAGGGTGGTGGTGACAGATCCGCAGACCGGCTCTTTCGCGCTGACCCTCATCGTGGCGGCCGCGCTGGTGACAGGCGCGGTTTACCGCCTTGTGTCGGCCTTCCGCGACCAGCCCCTTGGCAGCTTCGCCACGCTGGGCGTTGCCGCGGGCGTATCGGTGGCCGCCTGGATGGTTCTGCTGTGGACCTGGCCGCGGTCCGGCTTCATCGTCCTTGGCAGCGTTGCCGCAGCGGTCCTGCTGTTTACCGGCGCGGCGTGGATCCGCCTCGGCATGGCGCAGCGCGAGGCTGGGACAAAGGGTTGACGCCTGCCGGGGGCGCCGCATGCGGCGCCTGACATCGCCTGTTCAAGCCGGCCAGGTGCCTCCGACGTGGATCCGGCTCTGGCACATCAGGACTTCTGACGCAGAGCACAGCCGCCGGAAGCCTCCGGTGCGCCCGAATCGCCGCGGCTTTCATCGCAATTGCAGCGGCCAAATTCGATTAAAGAACCGTTGCCGAAGCAAACAGCCGGGCAATGAATCGCCGTTAGGAGTCAGGTTGCGGAAACCAAGAGTTGTAACCATGCGCAACATTCTCTCCGACACATCCGGTTCCTTCTCGGTGGCCATGGCCGTCAGCCTTGTCCCCCTTCTGGCCTTCTCCGGCGTCGCCGTCGATTACGGGCGCGCCGCCACCTTGCGGCAGAAGCTGCAGGCCTCCATCGACACGGCGGCCCTCGCCGGCGCGGCGGCCAACACCGCGGACGCCGCCGGCAAGGTGCTGGCTCTTGCCCGCGACAACATGCAGGTGACGCTCGCAACCGACCGTTCGATCTCCGCCTTCACGGTCACCGGCCAGTGGCTCAGCCCGACGGATTTCGAGACGGTCGCGAGCGCCTCCATCGCCCATGCCATCCTCACCGCCGTTCCGGGGATGCCGAAAGCCTCCACGGTCTCGGTGCGGGCGGTGGCGCGGCTCTACCAGCCGATCGTCGCCGGCGCGGCACCCCGGGTCAGCCAGCTCGACCCGGAGGCCGGCGACTACAACCAGACCGCGGTCTATTGCTACGACCCGACCAAGCGGCTGGAGGCCTCCCGCGGCCGTTCCCTGACGACGGTGATTGCCGACAATGGCGGCACGGCCTACAGCTTCGCCATGCCGACATGCCCGCAGGGCTCGACGCTGTCCTACAAGCTCCGCAACGTGCGCAACATGCGCACCACCCCGGCGCGGTGGAACGATCCCCTGGCCGAGCAGTACGAGTACTTTTCCGACACGACGCTCGAGGGCTATCGCCAGACCTACAATTTCGGTCCCTACGAGATCCTCGAGACGGTGCTGTGCGACACGTTGGAGCAATGCAAGCCACGCAGCCAGGGCGGCGTGCTGCCGGAGGGCAAGAACCGCACCGCACAGACGGCCACGGCGGCCTGTTCGCCCGGCAAGTTCATGTATTACGGCTGGGAGGATCGTCCGCCGTACTATGGCTGGACGGATCGCGACTATGACGACATCCGGGTGATCGTCGAGTGCCCGACCATCACCCGCGGTGCCCGGCAGGTCTTCCTGCTGCGCTGACGCCGCCTCAGTCGCGCCCGCGTCCCTTGTCCTGCGCCTTGCGCAACGCCTCGGCCAATGCCCCTCCGGCGCCGGCCGGGGCCGGGGCCGGGCGGGGCTGGGGAGCGGCCTGAACCCAGACGGGCTCGGCGGAGGCACGGCGTGGCG
>JBMOJG010000719.1:0-2298 GCA_049316925.1 Alsobacter sp.
GACACGAAGGCGTTGGGCGCCCGCTCGGTGATCTCGAGCCGGATGGCGCGGCGGCCGGTCTGGGCGCTGAGGAAGTCCTGGATGTCGCGCAGCAGCGGCGCGAAGGTCTCCTCGAGGCGATTGTGGTCATAGGCCGGATAATCGCGGGTGCGTCGCTCGGCGGTGACAAAGGTCGCGAGCTCACCTGCAATGTGAAGAAACTGGACGAACAGCCTCTCGGGATGGACATATTGCGATCGGCGCAGATGCTTGAGCACCGGTACGTTGCGGTTCAGGAGCTGCAGGACGAAGTAGTCGACGCTCTGCAGGCCACCGCCGGCCGTGGGATCGGCTGCATAGCGGGCGAGCTCCGACAGCTTGTTGTCCATCCAGCCGATCACGCGGTCGATCCAGCCGTCGACCACCGGGTGGGCGGCGCAGACCAGCACTGGCGGCGCGAATTTCTCGTCGAGCACGATGGTGCGGTCGCGGACCTCGACGATCCGGGCGATCGGCATGGTGACGTAGCCCGGGCGGGCGGTGCGGCGCACCTCCAGTGTCAGGCGCGCATGGGCAATGTCGATCTCCTCCTCGACACGCAGGGCCGAGGTGGAATCGATGACGAGTTCGGACGCCACGGTGTAGCGGCTGGCGCTCTCGGCGGCGGCGTCCTCGACCTCGCGGGTGTTGGCGGCGGCCACCGGCAGGGTGAGCCAGGCGATCTGCCCGGCAGCGGATTCCGGCACCTCGCAGGCTGCCGGCGGCGGGCTGATGCCTGGCAGGTCGAACGGCGTGCCGTCCGGCATGATGCCGCTCGCCCGGCGCAGCCCGAACCGGGACTGCTGGGCCAGATCGCGGTCGATCTCGAGCCCGGCAAAGCCCCACGGATAGGGAGTCGCGTAGCGGGCGCGGCTCTCGACGAGGTTTTCCAGATAACGGTCGGCCTGCTGCAGGTGGTGCGGCCTGAGGAACAGGCCTTCCGACCAGACAACCTTGCTGTACCAAGACATGGACGCTGCCTGCCTGATCGGGCGCTGGACGCCCAAAACTGCGTTACAAGACCAGATCGACCGAATGGCGTAAAGTGCGCGAACGCACGGCAAACACGCCGGTCCGGGCGCTATGAGTCCATCCTACACGAGATCGGCGCGCTAAGCGCCGGAAGGAAGCCACCGCCATGGGACGTCCTGCCGCCCGCGTGACCGATCCGGTGCTGCATCCCCTCCCCGGCGTGCTGACACCGGGTCCCGGCAGCCTCAACGTGCTGATTGGCGGGCTGCCGGCCTGGCGCGGCATCCCCGCCGCCGCGGCCGCCGGCCCGCAAGCCGCCAAGGCGGCCTCCGACGCCATCGTGCAGGCCGCCGAGGCGGCCGCGCTGGCCGGCATGGGCACGCCGGCCGCCCCGGCCCTGAAAGCGGCGGAGCTCGCCGCGAAGACGGCCGCGCTGGCGTCGATGAGTTCGGCGATCTCGGCGGCCTCCGGCGGGGCCGACATCCACATCTGCCAGACCATGGTTACGCCACCGATGCCGCACGGCCCCGGCGTGGTGATCGACGGCTCGCTCACGGTGCTGATCAACGGGCTGGCCGCAAGCCGCATGGGCGACACGATCCTCGAGGCGCTGGGGCCGCCCAACAAGATCGTCATGGGGCTTCCCACGGTGCTGATCGGCGGCTGAGCCCGGCGGTCACTTGCGACCGCCACCGTCGTAGCAATCCGAAAAATGCAGCATGAAGGTGCCGACGATGCCGTCGTCATGCGGCGCCGTCTTCGCCTTCCAGCGGACCACATAGGTGTCCCACAGGCGCGCCTTGCGCGATCCGAGGAGGCCGCCAATGCCCTTTTCGGGTTCGCCCGCCTCCTCGATGGCCTGCGGCTCGAGATCGGCGAGCAATAGCGACAGCGCCTGCTGCATCGCCCCGTAGGTCTTGACCTGATGGACCTTCAGGTCGCGGAAGCTGTGGCGCAGCGTGGTGCGGGCGTCGAGGTAGCCCGATCCCGGCCGTCCGAACATCAGGCGCAGCGCGTCGTCGGCGGTCGGGGCGAACTTCATGGGATTGTTGTCGAGCGCCTGGATCATCGTCTGGTCCGTGGCGCGGGCCAGACGCTTGGACTCGGCCCGGGCCGCCATCAGCTGCTTCAGATCCTCGGCGACGATGCGCATCAGCGCGCCCAGTTCCTCGGCGAGGTCGCCAGGGTCGCGCCATGCGACGACATCCTCGGCGATCCCGGCACCCTTCGCGAAGCGACGGGCGAAATCGCCTCCCCGCGGCGAAGCCACGGCCTGAGCATGCGGAGCCGCGGCCGCCTGTGCGACCT
>JBMOJG010000720.1:0-2294 GCA_049316925.1 Alsobacter sp.
TCCAGCACCGACCACTCGACGCGGGCGCAGCCTTCTTTCACCGCGCGTTGCGCCAGCCCGACCAGCAAAGCCTTGCCGATGCCATTCCCCCTGAACACCGGCTTCACAAAGAGATCTTCAAGATAGATCCCGTGCCGGCCACGGAAGGTCGAGAAATTGTAGAACCACAAGGCAAAGCCCGCAGGCACGCCATCCCACGCCGCGATATCGCAGAACACCCGCGGCTGGGGTGCGAAGAGCGCGCGCTCGATATCGGCGGGTGTCGCAATGACGTCGTCGAGCAGCCTTTCGTATTCAGCAAGGTCACGAATGAACGCCATCACCAGCGCAGCATCAGCCGGCGTTGCAGGCCTGATGCGAAGACGCTCGCTCACACTGCCACCGGCGCAGCAATATGCGGATGCGCGGTATAGCCCTCCAGCTTGAAGTCATCATACTTGAACCCGAAGATGTCCTTCACATCCGGATTGATCGTCATGCGCGGCAGCGCATGAGGCGCCCGCGTCAGCTGCAGCTCCGCCTGTTCGATATGGTTCAGGTAGAGATGCGCGTCGCCGAAGCTGTGAATGAACTCGCCCGGCTTCAATCCCGTCACCTGCGCCACCATCATCAGCAGCAGCGCATAGGACGCGATGTTGAAAGGCACGCCCAGGAAGATGTCTGCCGAACGCTGGTAGAGCTGGCAAGAAATCCGGCCATTCGCGACATAGAACTGGAACAGGCAATGGCACGGTGGCAGCGCCATGCGATCCACGTCGGCCGGGTTCCACGCCGTCACGATCAGGCGCCGCGAGTCCGGATTGCGCTTGATCTGCGCGATCAGGTTTGTGATCTGGTCAATCGTCGAGCCATCGCGTGCGGGCCACGAACGCCACTGCGCCCCATAGACCGGCCCGAGATCGCCATTCTTGTCGGCCCACTCATCCCAGATCTTCACGCCGTTGGCTTGCAGGTAGCGCACATTCGTGTCCCCATTCAGGAACCAGAGCAGCTCGTGCACGATCGACTTCAGATGCAGCTTCTTCGTCGTGAGCAGCGGAAACCCGTCATCCAGGTCAAAGCGCATCTGGTGCCCGAAGATCGAGACCGTGCCCGTTCCCGTCCGGTCCATCTTCTTCACGCCGTGCCGAAGCACGTGCTCCATGAGGTCATGATACTGGCGCATTGCGGCTCCGCTCGTGTCGACTGAGCTTACTATCTATGCATAACAGCTCAAAAGCCCGGAAAACCGACAAATCCCCAGCCTTCAATTTTTAACCGGGAGCGCCTATATAAGTCCTGCCGGTTCGCCGGCTATGGCGATAAACGCGCGTGTAATAAACGGATCGGACCCGGGGGCGGTACCCGGCACCTCCACCATCTGTGCAGACTCATCGTTTGAAGGATGGCCTGCCCAGTTGTTGGGGGTGAACTAGGATCGACGAACGCGTAAAGGCGTAGCTTTCGCTCGGCATGGTTCCGCCGTTATCGGGCTAATCGTACATGTGCCAACGATAATGAAATGGTACTCGCTGCCTAACCAGGCAAGCGCGGTTCGGAGGGGCACCGGGCAACAGAAGCCCCTCCACTTGATTTAACCCCCAGATCACACCGAAACGACAAGGCGCCCGCCGACAGGCACCTGCGCCCAGCGCGCCGCCAGGTCATCAATGGCCACCCGGATCGCGACGATGTCATCCGCCGTCACCGGGATCGGCGCATCGCCGCGCACTGCGCAGGTTGCCAGATAGAGATCGATTACCTCGGCCGGATCGGGTCGCCCGCTCCAGCTGTCGGCCTGCATGGTCTCGACCAGCCGCTCCAGTGCTTCACTGACAGCCTCGGGCGTCATGCGGAAGCCCTCACCCTCGCCGGCTGCATGACGATGCAGGAAGCCACGCCGCCCCAGTATGGTCTCGACCGCATGATGGAACATGTCGTGGAGAATGGGGGCCTGCTTGGGGCAAGGCGTCTCCAGCCACGCGCCATCGCGCAGCACCAGCCTCGCATCGTACTTGCCGGAGCGCTTTTCGAAAATCACATCAGCCATCGCCCCACCCGCCCTCAAGGACCGTCCACGCGGGAGCGCGCCTGCAAAACCCACATGCACGTCGCAGCAACCACGCAAAGGATACCTCCAGCCGCGAGCGTGATCGGCGCACCAACCTCATGGGAAATCCATCCGGCCAGAAGGGAGCTCACAGGAACGATGCCGATGAAGGACATCACGTAATAGGCCATGACCCGACCTCGCATCGTGTCCGCCACGATGCCCTGGATCATCGAGAAATCGCCGGAGTATGATGATCCCTATG
>JBMOJG010000721.1:0-2291 GCA_049316925.1 Alsobacter sp.
CACAACGATGCGGTCGGCGGGAATGCGCGGCGCCAGCGTCTCGGTGACGCCAAGCGACACCGAGAAGGTGCGCAGGTCGCGGTTGTTGATGCCGACCAGCTTCGTGCCCAAGGGCAGGGCCCGGTCGAGCTCCACGGCGTCATGCACCTCGACAAGGACATCCATGCCGAGCCTATGCGCGGTGTCGACCAGGGCCCGGGCCTCAGCGTCGCTGACGCTCGCCATGATCACCAGGATGCAGTCGGCACCCCAGGCCCGGGCCTCGAACACCTGGTAGGGCTCGAACAGGAAATCCTTTCGTAGGCCCGGCAGGCCGCTGGCCTCCCGCGCCGCCCCCAGATAGGCCGGCTGGCCCTGGAACGACGGCGTGTCGGTCAGCACCGACAGGCAGCTCGCGCCACCGGCCGCATAGGCGCGCGCCAGGGCCGGCGGATCGAAATCCGCCCGGATCAAGCCCTTCGAAGGGCTTGCCTTCTTGATCTCGGCGATCAGCGCCGGCCGGCCCGCGTCGAGATGGCGAACGATCGCCGCTGCAAATCCGCGCGGCGGCGGCGCGTCCAGCGCGAGGCGCTCGATGGCCGCAGGCGGCACCGCCACTTTGGCCGCGGCGATCTCATCGCGCTTGTAGGCCTCGATTTCGGCGAGAATGTTGGTCACCGCGGTGCTCATGCGTTGGAGGTGGCGACCAGCCGGTCGAGCACGACCGCCGCTGCGCCGCCGTCCAGCGCTTTGCGTGCTTGATCAGCGCCTTCCATGAGCGTTGCGGCGCGTCCGGCCACTACCAGGCCGGCGGCAGCGTTCAGCACGCCGATATCGCGATAGGCGGTGTGGGCGCCGCCCAGCACCGCGCGCAGCGCCGCGGCGTTGTACTCCGCCTCGCCGCCCTTCAGGGCCGCCGGCTCGGCGCGCTCAAGCCCGGCCTCCTCCGGCACGATGACGAAGCGCCGCACGCGGCCATCCTCGAGGGCTGCGACGGCCGTTTCGCCCGTCGTGGTGATCTCGTCGAGGCCATCACGTCCGTGCACCACCCAGACCCGCTCCGATCCAAGCGTCTGCAGCGTCCCGGCGAGCGCATCCAGCCAGCTCTCCGAGAACACGCCCAGCACCTGCCGGCGCACGCCGGCCGGGTTGGAGAGCGGGCCCAGCAGGTTGAAGATCGTGCGGGTGCCGAGCTCGACGCGCACCGGCGCCACATGCCGCATCGAGGCGTGGTGGGCGGGCGCGAACATGAACCCGACGCCCGCTTCGGCGATGCAGGCACTGACGCGCGCCGGTTCCAGCCCGACCTTGACGCCGAGCGCTGAAAGCACGTCGGCGGTGCCGGACTTCGACGAGGCGGCACGGTTGCCATGCTTGGCCACCGGCACGCCGCAGGCCGCGACGATGATCGCCGCCAGGGTCGAGACGTTCCATGAGCCGGAGTTGTCGCCGCCGGTGCCGACAATGTCGATGGCATCGGCCGGCGCTGTCACGCGCAGCATCTTGTCGCGCATCGCCGAGACGGCGCCGACGATCTCGTCCATGGTCTCGCCGCGCACCCGCAGCGCCATCAGGAAGGCCCCCGCCTGGGCCAGTGTCACGCCGCCAGACAGGATGGTGTCGAAGGCGTCCCGCGCCTCCTCGCGCGACAACGGGCTGCCGGTGGCAACCTTGGCGATGATGGGCTTGAACGCGTCCATGGATGGCTCCGCAAGGCCGGGGTCAGGCGCCCGCGCGGGGGCGGTTCGTCATATTCCATTCGCCGGCGAGGTCGAGGAAATTCTTGAGGATCGTCAGTCCGTGCTCGG
Organism: Alsobacter sp.; assembly: GCA_049316925.1. Classification (GTDB taxonomy): domain Bacteria; phylum Pseudomonadota; class Alphaproteobacteria; order Rhizobiales; family Beijerinckiaceae; genus Alsobacter. The sequence goes on from JBMOJG010000721.1 coordinate 1,788, forward strand.
ACAGGATGCTCTCGGGGTGAAATTGTACCCCATGCACCGGCAGGCTGCGGTGCGACAGCCCCATCACGAGCCCGTCCTCGCTTTCCGCCGTCACGTCGAGGCTGTCGGGAAGCGTCTCGCGCGCCACCACCAGCGAGTGATAGCGCGTGGCCCGGAACGGCCCGTTGATGCCGCGGAACACCGTGCGGCCGCGATGCTGGATGGTCGAGACCTTGCCGTGCATGGGCCTTGGCGCCCGCACCACGTCCCCGCCAAAGCACTGGCCCATCGCCTGCAGGCCGAGGCAGACGCCGAACAGCGGGATCACCGGGGCAGCCTGCGCGATCAGGTCAAGGCAGATGCCGGCCTCGTTGGGGGTGCAGGGCCCCGGTGACAGCACGATCGCGTCAGGGTCGCTCGCCATCAGGGCCTCGACCGTGATCTCGTCATTGCGCACCACCGATACCGTCGCGCCGAGCTTGCCGAGCTCGTGCACCAGGTTCCAGGTGAAGCTGTCGTAATTGT
>JBMOJG010000722.1:0-2289 GCA_049316925.1 Alsobacter sp.
AAAGCCGGATCCGCCGAACACCGTGACGAGGTCTTGCGAGGCGTTGCTCATGGCGGGCTCTCCAGCGGTCGCGTCAGCAGGCTCATAGAGCATTTTTGGCAACTGCGAAATCAGCCCGATAGCCGGGATCGCCGTGGTCTGCCAACGGGATCAGCGTGACTTTCCGGCCGACCGCACGCGGATGGGGACAAGGCCCCGCAATCCGCCGGTGGGGCCCTCGCCGCGGGGCTCGCCGGAGCCGATCAGCATGATGGCGCCGCCCGCAACGAGGCTGCCGCCCGTCACCATGAACCCCACGGCGAGCATGACAAAGGCGACCAGGCCGCTCTCCGAGCGCGCCATCAGCGACCCGATCCCGTGCGCGTCGACCAGCACCAAGGCCCCGGTAAAGGCCAGGCCCAGCGCCGCGCCGAGCGCCGACTGCTGCAGCACTAGGCGCAACGCTCGGTGGTCAAAGCAACGGGAAGGGCGCAGGCGTGGCATGGTGTCTCTCCTGCCGTTGATCTCACTCCTTGAGAATGGTTGCTCGCGCCCGCGCGACAAGGGGGCTGCTATTCGCGAAACGTCGCACCCGCAGTCGCAGTTCGCGGCATCCCGGAAAAAGCCCGCGCCACGGGCGCCTTGCCGTTGACAACACGCCCGGCGCGCCCGTAAGAGACGCCCCACTGCACCTGTGCCCAGGTGGCGGAATTGGTAGACGCGCTGGTTTCAGGTACCAGTGATGAAAGTCGTGGAGGTTCGAGTCCTCTCCTGGGCACCATCCATCCCGTGCGGGCCGCAACGGCTCCGGGATCGGCCTACGATCCATATCTACCCAACCTGAATTGCCCGACGAAACTCTCTGCCGGTGCCAGCCGCAGTTGCCTGCGGTTATGCGGTCTGCGTGACCCGTGATGCCAGGATCTTGTCGATGCGGCGGCCGTCGAGGTCGACAACCTCGAAGCGCCAGCCGTGGACGTCGGCGTGCTCGCCGGTGGCGGGAAGGCGGCCCATGGCGTGGATGACGAGCCCGGCGGCGGTGTCGTAGCCGCGCTGGTCGGGCAGCCTGAGGCCGAGCCGATCGGCCATCTCGTCCACCGGCATCCAGCCGGCGATGAGCCAGGAGCCATCGTCGCGCTGCACCGCCTCGGGGTCGGCGCCGTCTTCATCCGAGCGGAACGCGCCCGCAATGGCGTCGAGAATGTCGGCGGGCGTGACGATGCCCTCGAAATGCCCGTACTCGTCGTGGATCAGCGCAAGCGGCACGGCGGCGTCGCGCAGAACCGTCAAGACCTCCAGCGCGTCGAGCGTGTCCGGCACCACCGGCGCGCTGCGCACATGGGCGCGCACGTCGAGCGGCTCGCCGCGCAGCAGCGCCGGCAGCAGGTCGCGCACCTGGATCACGCCGATCATGTTGTCGGGCTCGCGCTCGCAGGCCGGCAGTCGCGCATGGGTGGTGGCGGCCAGCACGCCGCGCAAGGCCGCCTCGCCGAGGTCGAGATCGAGCCACTCGACCTCCGTCCGCGGCGTCATCACGGCGCGGGCCGGGCGCTCTCCGAGGCGCAGCACCCCCGAGATCATCGCCTGCTCATCGCCCTCGATGACGCCGGCCGACTGCGCCTCGGCGACGATCGTGCGGATCTCCTCCTGGGTCACCGCCCCGGAGGATTCGGACTGGGTGCCGAAAAGCCGGAAGATCACCTGCGTGGAGGCGTCGAGGATCCACACCACCGGTGCCGCCACCTTCGACAGCAGGCTCATCAGCGGCGCGACCGCGCAGGCGATGCCCTCGGCGTTTTTCAGGGCGAGGTTCTTTGGCACAAGCTCGCCGACCACCACCGACAGATAGGTGATGAGGCCGAGGACGATGACGTAACCCAGCGTCTCGGATGCGCCGGGCGACAGCCCGGTTGCGTCGCGGATGATGGCGGCCAGCTGGGCGCCAAGGGCGGCGCCCGAGAAGGCGCCAGCCAGGATGCCCACGAGCGTGATGCCGATCTGCACCGTCGACAGGAACCGGCCCGGATCATCGGCCAGCGCCAGCGCCGTGTTGGCGCCCGGACGACCGGCATCCGCCAGGGATTTCAGGCGGCTGCGACGGGCCGACACGATGGCGAGTTCAGACAGCGAGAAAAGCCCGTTGAGGGCGATCAGAAAGACGGCGATCAGAAGTTCGAACACCTGGACTCCGGGGCCTGCGGGCCTTCTCGGCCGCACGCCCCTTCCGTGCTGTTGCTGATGTCAGCGTTCTCGCATTGCCGGCGGCACAGGTCAACGAAAGCAGCCGGCGTCGGGCGACGCCGGCGCGGG
>JBMOJG010000723.1:0-2288 GCA_049316925.1 Alsobacter sp.
GACGAGGTCGAGGCTTTCCTTGGCTTCCTTGTCGCCGCCGCGGGCCTTCTTCTCGAGCCCGACGACGCGCTTCTCCAGGCTCTCGAGGTCGGCGAGCATCAGCTCGGTCTCGATGGTCTCGATGTCGGCGAGCGGGTCGATGCGCCCCTCCACGTGGGTGATGTCGCCATCCTCGAAGCAGCGCACCACGTGCACGATGGCGTCCACCTCGCGGATATTGGCGAGGAACTGGTTGCCGAGGCCTTCGCCCTTTGAGGCGCCGCGAACGATGCCGGCGATGTCGACAAAGGTGATCCGCGTCGGGATGATCTGGGCCGAGCTGGCAATGGCCGCAAGGCTGTCGAGCCGCGGATCGGGGACCGCCACGTCACCGACATTGGGCTCGATGGTGCAGAACGGGTAGTTGGCGGCCTGGGCAGCCGCCGTCTGCGTCAGGGCGTTGAACAAGGTCGACTTGCCGACATTCGGCAGCCCGACAATCCCGCATTTGAAACCCATGGCGCTCTCCTCCTCGCGTCCGTTCAGTCCCGCTCGCCGGGGCGCTTCACCTCGGTCCAGCCACGCCCTTCCATGGCGAGGTGAACCGTATTCTGGAACTTCGAGTCCTCACCGGTCGCCAGCTGAGGGGCGGCATCCGCACAGGCGCGGCACAGATCGTCGACCCAGTCGCGTTCGCTCTTGGCGAAGTCGTTCAGCACATAGGCGTGGACCAGCGCCTTGTCGCCCGGATGGCCGATGCCCATGCGGACGCGGCGGTAGTCGTTGCCGCAGAGCGCCGTGATCGAGCGCAGGCCGTTGTGGCCGGCATTGCCGCCGCCGGTCTTGACCCGCAGCTTTGCCGGGGCGAGGTCGAGCTCATCGTGGAACACGATCACGTCGCCGATCCCGATCTTGTAGAAGCGCTGGGCCTCGGCAACGGCGCGGCCCGATTCATTCATGAATGTTTCGGGCAGCAGCAGCACCGCACGGATGCCGCCGATGGTGGTTTCCGTCGCCGCCCCCTGGAACCGGCGCCGCCAGGGCGGGGCGCCATGCATGCGGGCGATGGCGTCCACCGCCATGAACCCGACATTGTGGCGGTTGCCCGCATAGCGCGAGCCCGGGTTGCCGAGGCCGACGAAAAGCAGCATGGCGCGATGTCCCGCGGCCGGGCGGAGCGGCGGCGCCGGAGCGCCGCCGTCCGGATCACTTCTTGGCGGCAGGCTTGGCCGCCGGAGCGGCCTTGGCGGCGGGGGCCGCCTTGCCGGCGGGCGCACCCTTGGCCGGAGCAGCAGCAGCCGCGGCGGCCGGCGCCTCCTCCTTGCCACCGGACGGCGGCATGATGGTGACGACGGTGAAGTCCGACCGGTCGACCGGGCGGCAGTTCTCCGGCAGCGTGACGGCCGAGATGTGCAGTGAGACGTTCAGGTCGAGACCGGCGAGATCGACGGTGATCGCCTCCGGGATTGCATCGGCGGGCGCCAGGAGCGCGATGCTGTGCGTCACCAGGTTGAGCGTTCCGCCCTTCTTGATGCCGGGGGCGATGTCCTGGTTGAGGACGTGCACGGGCACCTCGACGCGGATCTTCTGGCCGGGGCGCAGGCGCAGGAAGTCGACATGCAGGACCGAGTCGCGCACCGGATCAAGCTGGTAGTCGCGCGGCAGGACGCGGGTCTTCTCGCCGTCGACCTCGATCTCGAACTGGGTCGTCAGGAAGTGACCGGCAAAGATAAGCTGGGTGGCGATCTTCTGGTCCAGGGAGATAGCGACAGGGGCCTCGCCGCCGCCATAGATGACGGCCGGGATGCGGTTGTCACGACGAACGGCGCGTGCGGCCCCCTTGCCGCCCTGGACGCGCTTGGCAGCTGAGAGCTGCTTCACTGCGGTAGCCATGGAATTGTTCCTTTGGTTGTGGAACGGAAAAGGCCGCCGGTGGGCGGCCCGTTCCGTCGGTGTGCGCGCCCGTGCCTCCAGGGGTGTCTGGCGAGCGCGCGCGGGACCTAGCAGAAAAGCGGCGGCGAGACAATCGCCCGACCGGCAGGTCTCAGTCGAACAGGCTGGAGACACTGGCCTCAAGCGCGGTCCGGCCGATGGCTTCGCCCATCAGCGACGCCACCGAGACGACGCGGATGTTGCGTGCCACCTTCACGGCCTCGGTCGGCTGGATCGAGTCGGTCAGCACCAGGGTCTTGAGCTTGGAGGCGGCGATGCGGGCGACGGCACCTCCCGACAACACGCCATGGGTGATGTAGGCGTGGACCTCGCGCGCTCCTGCTGCCAGCAGCGCGTCGGCCGCGTTGCACAGCGTA
>JBMOJG010000724.1:0-2287 GCA_049316925.1 Alsobacter sp.
CGGTCGGCGATGCCGCCATGGCGGGCGATCGCCAGCTCGAAGGCGCCCGGCACGCGCGTGCCCGGCGGGGGAGGCGGCTCTGCCTCCAGACGGAGATCGACGATCTCCTCCTTCTCGGCCCGAAACAGCGCCAGGATGCGGTGCGACGGCAGCTTTGCCAGCGGCTCCTGGAAATCGAAATAGTCGGCGAACTTGGCGCCCGCAGCCTGCTTGCCGTCGCGCACGGTCGAGACCATCCGGCCCTTGGTCCAGACCTCCTCGCGCAGCCGGCCGATCAGCGCGGCATCCTCGGCGAGGCGCTCGACAAGGATCGCCCGCGCCCCTTCCAACGCCGCCGCGGTATCGGCGATGCCGCGATCGACCGCGACGAAGCCGGCCGCCACGGTCTCGGGGTCACGCGACGGATCGGTCAGCAGGCCCAGCGCCAGCGGCTCGAGCCCGGCCTCGCGCGCCGCCTGCGCCTTGCTGCGCCGCTTCGGCTTGAACGGCAGGTAGAGGTCCTCCAGCCGTGCTTTGGTGTCAGCCTCCCGAAGCTGCGCCTCCAGCGCTGCATCGAGCTTGCCCTGCTCGCGGATGCTGTCGAGGATCGCGGAGCGGCGCGCGTCGAGCTCGCGCAGATAGGTCAGCCGCTCCTCCAGCGTCCGCAGCTGGCTGTCGTCCAGCGACCCTGTCGCTTCCTTGCGGTAGCGGGCGATGAACGGCACCGTCGAGCCGGCGTCGAGCAGCTCGACGGCGGCGACGACCTGGCGTTCGGTGACGCCGAGCTCCACGGCGATGCGGCGGGCGACGGAGGGCTGGGCGGTGGCGGCCATGCGGTCCCTTCGGCTGACTCGGGGTCGGGGCCGGTGGTGTAGCCCTGCGGCGACGGCAGGTCAAAGCTGTGGCCGGCGAGTTCCACCGGTCCGTATTTGCGGATATGACGGACCATGACACCGGGCGGCATCAGGACCGCGGGCGGGCTTTGGGAGGGATGTCGGCAATGCTGGGGCACAACAGCCACAGGCAGGACAGCCTGCCGCCTCTGGTCGCCGCCTTGCGCGACCGGCTCGGGTCGCGATGCAGCACCTCGGCGTCGGACCGTGAGCAGCATGGCCATGGCGAGTCCTACCATCCGACGCGCGAGCCCGATGTGGTCTGCTACCCGCAGTCGACCGAGGAGGTCGCCGCCATTGTCGGTCTGTGCCGCGAGCACCGCGTGCCGATCGTTCCGTTTGGCGCCGGCACCTCGCTGGAGGGCCATGTCTGCGCACTGGATGGCGGCGTCGCGGTCGACATGCGCCAGATGAGCGCCATCCTGGCGGTGAACGCCGAGGATCTCGATGCCACCGTGCAGGCCGGCGTGACGCGCAAGACGCTGAATTCCCATCTGCGCGACACCGGCCTGTTCTTTCCGGTCGATCCCGGCGCCGACGCCACACTGGGTGGCATGGCGGCGACCCGCGCCTCGGGCACCAACGCGGTGCGCTACGGCACGATGCGCGAGAATGTTCTGTCGCTGGCGGTGGTGATGGCCGACGGACGGGTGGTCCGCACGTCGACGCGGGCGCGTAAATCCTCGGCCGGCTACGACCTGACACGGTTGTTCGTCGGCTCGGAGGGCACGCTCGGAATCATCACCGAGGTGACGGTGAAGCTCTACGGCATTCCCGAGGCGATGAGCGCCGCGGTCTGCTCCTTCCCCGATGTCGGTTCGGCGGTGCGCACCGCCATCGAGACGGTGCAGTGCGGCGTGCCCGTGGCGCGCGTCGAGTTTCTTGACGACCGCTGCATGCAGGCCGTCAACCGCTTCTCAAAGCTCGACTATCCGGAGACCGCCACGCTGTTCTTCGAGTTCCACGGCACGCCGGCGAGTGTCGAGGAACAGGCCGCCGTGGTGCGCGAGCTGGCGGCCGCCATCGGCGGCGACCGCTGGCAATGGACGGCGTCGCCCGAGGAGCGCGCCCGGCTCTGGCAGGCGCGCCACGATGTGCATTACGCCACCCTGGCCATGCGGCCCGGTGCCAAGGCCTGGGGCACGGATGCCTGCGTGCCGATCTCCCGCATGGCCGACATCATGACGGCGATGCGCGACGTCACCGCGGACGCGCCGTTCTTCGTCTCCAGCCTGGGCCATGTCGGTGACGGCAATTTCCACATGGGCTTTCTCATCGACATGGACAACCCGGCCGAGCTGGCCGTCGCCGAGCGCTACAACGCCATCCTCATCGAGAAGACCCTGGCGATGGGTGGCACCTGCACGGGCGAGCACGGCGTCGGCTATGGCAAGTCGAAATGGCTCGTGAAGGAG
>JBMOJG010000725.1:0-2278 GCA_049316925.1 Alsobacter sp.
CCGCGCACGAACTCGATGAAGATCACCGAGAACAGCTTGATCAGCGGCAGCTTCGAGCGCCGGCCCAACGCCAGGATGATGCCGAGTGGCAGCGAGACGACGATACCGACGGTCGAGATCACCATGGTGACGAGAATGCCACCCCACAGATTGGTGGAGACTGGCGGCAGTCCGAGCCATTCGGCTCCGGTGAGCAGGAAGAACGCTGCCACCGGGAACACGGCGAAGAAGAAGATGGCGCCCCAGCCCTTGTAGGGGATGCGGGGCCACAGCAGCCAGACGACGCCGACGATCTCCATCAGCGCGACGAGATTGACCCGCCAGCGCTCCGAGACCGGATATTGGCCATAGGTGAAATAGCCGAGCCGTGTATCAACGAACGCCCAGCACGCCCCGACCGGACGGCCGACAACGGACTCCAGGCAGGCGTCGCGATCCTTCCCGGTCCACACGGCATCGATGATGAAGAACTGGATCAGCGGCGGGACGATGACCCAGAGAGCATAGGCGGCCAGCAGCGTCAGCAGCGTGTTGGGGATGGACGAAAACAGATTGTCGCGCATCCAGGCGATTGGGCCGGCCGTCAGGATCGGCGGCTTCTTGGCTTCCAGTCCGACCGTGCGAACAAAGCCTCCGGATTGGGTGGCCAGGCTCATGTCAGCGCTCCACCAGGGCCTTGCGGCTGTTGTAGTAATTCATCGCCATCGAGGTCACGAGGCTGATCGTCAGGTAGACACCCATGGTGATCAAAATCACCTCGATCGCCTGACCCGTCTGGTTCAGCACCGTGCCGGCAAACACCTGCACCAGGTCGGGATAGCCGATCGCCACCGCCAGCGACGAATTCTTTGTCAGGTTGAGATACTGGCTGGTCAGCGGCGGAATGATCACCCGCATCGCCTGGGGAATCACCACCAGCCGGAGCGTCTGCCCGCCCGTCAGGCCCAGCGCCATGGAGGCCTCGGTCTGCCCTTTGCTCACCGCCAGAATGCCGGCGCGCACATTCTCGGCGATGAAGGCCGCCGTGTAGAAGGTCAGGCCGGCCAGCAGCGCCGCAAATTCGGGAAACACCTGCATGCCGCCGGTGAGGTTGAAGCGGCTTTGCCGTGGCAGATCGAAGCTCAGCGGCGACCCTGCAGCCAGAAAAGCCAGCGCCGGCAGGCCGATGATCAGCCCCAGGGTCACCCAGCCCTTCGGCAGGATCCGCCCCGTGGAATCCTGAACTTTGCGCGCATAGCGAGCGAAAATGATCGACGCAACGATCGCGATGCCGAGTGCGATCCAGGTCCAGTTGAAGTTCTCGCCAGCAATGGGGGCCGGCAGCACCAGGCCGCGATTGTTGAGGAAGATATTGCCTGGAATAGCCACACTGTTGCGCGGTTCGGGCAGCGGCTTGAGCACCGCATTGTACCAGACCAGCAATTGCAACAGCAGCGGCGTGTTGCGCACCACCTCGACATAGATCGCCGCCACCTTGGCGATGATCCAGTTCTTCGACAGCCGGGCAATGCCCATGATGAAACCGAGAATCGTCGCCAGCACGATACCGATGGCCGCGACAACGAGCGTGTTCAGCAGCCCGACGAAAAAGGCCCTTCCATACGTAGACCCGTCATTGGACGAGAACGGAATCAGCGTCTGGTTGACGTCGAAACCAGCCGTGTTGTTCCAGAACCCGAATCCCGAGGCGATCTTCGCAGCCCGCAGATTCACCACCGCGTTGTTGATCGCCTCGTAGAAGAAGAAGACAATGAGGACGAGCAGGATCGCCTGATAGACCAAGCCGCGCGCCTTGGGATCGTTCAGGAGCGAAACCTTGGCACCGTTCCCCTGCATCGCGTCCTGGACACTCATGTCACCTCCATGCGGGCCCCGTTGGTCGGGTGTCACCGCTCAGTTCCGCATCAGGCCAGACGCCTCCGGCTGGGTTTCCCGCCCGGCCGGAGGCGGATGGATCAGCGCACCGGAGGGGCGTACTGCAGACCGCCCTTGTTCCACAGGGCATTCGCCCCGCGCGCGATCTTGAGCGGCGATCCGGCGCCGACATTGCGCTCGAACGCCTCGCCGTAATTGCCCACCTGCTTGACGATCCGCACCACCCAGTCGTTGGGCAGGCCGAGCGCCTCGCCGAACTTGCCCTCGGTGCCAAGCAGCCGCTTGATCTCGGGATTGTCCGACTTCAGCATCGAGTCGAGGTTGCCCTGGGCCACGCCCAGCTCCTCGGCGTTCAGCATCGCGTAGTGGACCCACTTCACCAGATCGAGCCACTGATCGTCGC
>JBMOJG010000726.1:0-2276 GCA_049316925.1 Alsobacter sp.
ATTGAGCTGTGCGGCGGCACCCATGCGACGCGAACCGGTGATATCGGGCTCGTCAGCATCGTGGGCGAGGGGGCAGTTGCGGCAGGCGTGCGGCGCATCGAGGCGCTGGCGGGCGAGGGTGCACGGCTGCACCTCGTCGGTGAGAGCCGCCGGCTGCGTGACCTGTCGGGGTTGCTCAAGGTGCCGGCGGCCGAGGCGGCCGACCGGCTGGCGACGCTGATCGAGGAGCGCCGGCGGTTTGAGCGCGAGCTCGTCGAGGCGCGCAAGAAGCTCGCCATGGGTGGCAGCGGCGGCGCGGCCCCGCTGCGCGAGGTCAATGGCCTGAAGCTGCTGGCGCAGACAGTTGCCGGCATCGAGATGCGTGACCTCAAGAACCTTGCCGACGAGGCGAAGAAGCAGGTGGGCTCCGGCGTCGTCGCCATCGTCAGCGTGGCGGATGACGGCAAGGCCGGGCTGGTCGTCGGCGTCACCGCCGATCTGGCTGGCCGGATCAGCGCAGTCGAACTCGTGCGGGTCGGGTCCGAGCAGCTGGGCGGCAAGGGGGGCGGCGGGCGACCGGATCTTGCACAGGCTGGCGGCCCCGACGGGTCGCGTGCCGCCGAGGCGCTGGCGGCCATCGAGGCGGCCCTCGAAAGCGCATGACGGGACAGAGCGCAGGAGGCGGCATGAGGCGCCTCCGGCGGCTCCGCCACCGTGCCTACGAGATCCTCGAGCACGGACGACACGAGGACCGCGTGGCGCGCCTTGTCCATGCGGCGCTCATCCTCACCATCGTGCTCAGCGTCATGGTTGCCGTGCTGGAGACGGTCCCGTCTCTCGCCGATCGCTTCGACATGCTGTTCAAGGGCCTCGAAGCCATTGCGCTCGCAGTGTTCACCGTCGAGTTCGCTGCGCGGTTGTGGGCGGCGGCCGAATATCCGCCGTTTCGCCATTTGACGGCCTGGCGCGCCCGCTGGGCCTATGCGCGCACCGTGCCGGCCTTGATCGACCTTCTGACGCTCGTGCCGCTCTACGCGGCCCTGATCGTCGGCGACGACCTGCGGGCGCTGGCGATCTTCCGGCTCGTGCGCTTCCTCAAGCTTGCGCGGTATTCGCCCGGCCTGCATTCGCTGTTCGAGGCGGTCCATACCGAGCGCCGCGCGCTGGTCGGCTGCCTCGTCATCATCGGGGCGCTGACCATCGGCACGGCGGCGATGATGCATCTCGCCGAGACCCACGCCCAGCCCGACAAGTTCGGCACCATCCCGGATGCGATGTGGTGGGCGATCGTGACGCTGACGACGGTCGGCTATGGCGACGTTGTGCCGGTGACCCCGATCGGCAAGATCATCGCCGGGCTGACGGCGGTGATGGGCATCGTCATGCTGGCACTGCCGGTCGGCATCATTGCCACCGCCTTTGCCGAGGTCATCCACCGGCGCGAATTCGTGGTGACGTGGGGCATGGTCTCGCGGGTCCCGCTGTTCGAGGATCTCCAGGCCGAGGAGGTGGCGCAGATCACCAAGCTGCTGCGGTCGCAGAGCGTCGAGGCCGGAGAGGTGATTGTCCGGCGCGGCGAGATCGGCCACAGCATGTATTTCATTGCCACCGGCCAGGTCGAGATCGAAGCGGCGCACGGAAGACGCCACCAGCTGGGCGAAGGCCAGTTTTTTGGCGAGATTGCCGTGCTGCGCTCGACACGGCGCTCGGCGACGGTCCGGGCATCGATCCGCACGCAGCTTCTGGTGCTCGACGCTTCCGATCTGCGGACGCTGATGACGACGCGTCCGGACATCGGCGCGCGTATCCACGCCATCGCCAAGAGCCGGATGAGCGGCACCGCGACGGTTCTTCACACGCCCGATGATGACAGCCCCGCGGAGCCGGGCGGCTGAGCGATCGGCATTGGGCCGGCCGCATGCCGGTGGGTCGCGGGGCACGCGGCCCGGAGACCACCCGGCGCAACCTCCAGAGCCCAGCAGTGGACGGACGCAGCTGCCGTCCCATGAAAAAGGCCCGACGCAGAGGCCGGGCCTTGTTTTTCGCGATGAGCCCGGGGGTCAGGCGGCCATTGCGTGCTTGAGGTTTTCGTCGATCTTGTCGAGGAAGCCCGTGGTCGACAGCCACTTCTGGTCGGCTCCGACCAGCAGGGCCAGGTCCTTGGTCATCCAGCCGGCCTCGACGGTGTCGACGCAGATCTTCTCGAGCGTGTCGGCGAAGCGCTGCAGCTCGGCATTGCCGTCGAGCTTGGCGCGGTGCGCGAGGCCGCGGGTCCAGGCGAAGATCGACGCGATCGA
>JBMOJG010000727.1:0-2275 GCA_049316925.1 Alsobacter sp.
CGCGCGGCCTTGGCGAAGATTGCGTCCACCGCGGCCTTGTCACCCATCTGGGCATCGAACACGACATTGTCGGGCTGCTCGCCCCATACCGCCGGAGCGCCCTTCGCCATTGCCGCCCGGGCCCCCACCGCAGCAAGCAACGGGGTGTAGTCGACGACGATCGCCTCGGCGGCGTCACGCGCCTGCACCGGCGTGTCGGCGACCACGAACGCGATCGCGTCGCCCACGTGCCGGACGGTTCCGTGTGCCAGAACCGGCGTGTGGGCGACGAAATTGCTGGTGCCGTCGGCATTCGGCATCGGAGCCAGGCAGGGCACCGGCCCCAGATGTGCAATGTCGGCGGCGGTCAGCACCAGCCGCACGCCTTTCATTGCCCCGGCGGCCTCGACATCGCTGATCGTGAACCGCGCATGCGCATGCGGACTGCGCAGCACGACGGCATGCAGGCAGCGCTCCGGCGCGTAGTCATCGGTGTAGCGGCCGCCGCCGGTGAGAAGGCGCTGATCCTCGACGCGACGCACGGGCTGGCCGATGCCGAACTTCTTCACAGACATGATGGACCTCGTCAGGGGCGTGGAAGGCGGGAGCTCGGCTCCCTCGACAGAACAACAGCGTAGACCGTCGGACGACGCACGGCGAGGGGCGGTGGCAAGGCTTCGCCGCGCCATGCTGCCGCGCGGTCAGCGACCCGTCGCGACCGGGCCACCCTGGGCGACCCAGTCGAGAAAGCCGCCCGCATAATGGGCGTCGACCGCCACGCCACCCGCATGGGCGAGATCCGCGGCCGTCAGCGACCGCTTCCCGGAGCGGCATGACAGCACGATACGGCGCCCCTGCGCATCGGGCAGGTCGGCGGCATCGAAGGTCGACAGCGGCAGCAGCACGGAGCCGGGGATATGACCGGCATCCCATTCATGCGGTTCACGGACATCCACCAGCACGATCGATCCGTCGGCGAGACCGGTGCGGATCGCGTCGATGTCGAGATTGTCCACCATGACGTCGCAGAGCGGACGCCCTCCAGAACCCAGCATGTGCCAACAACTCTCCGCTACGACGATGGAACTCTAGCGCAACGCATGCGTCACGCCAGTCCGACGCGATGCCCCTCCCCCGCCACGCAAGGGAGGGGCGTTGGCAATCAGCCGAGCGGCGGGATGCACAGCACCTGACCGGGGTAGATCTTGTCAGGATGCGACAGCATCGGCTTGTTGGCCTCGAAGATTACGTTGTACTGGCCACCCTTGCCCTTGCCGTAGTTTTCCTCGGCAATTTTCCACAGGGTGTCGCCCTTCTTGACCGTGTACATCACGGAAGCCGGCGACTCCTTGGCAATGATAAGCGCGCTCTCGACCTGCGCAACGCCTTCGTTGTTACCGAGCGCGAGAATGATTTTCTCGGCCTCCTCGGTCGACTTGGCCTGTCCGGAAACCTTGACCTTGTCGCCGTCGACGGTGACGGTCAGGCCCTGGGCCTCGAGACCGTGCTTGGCGACCTCCTTCTCGAGCGCAGCCGGCTCGGCTGCATGCGCCTCGGATGCGCCGAAGATCTTCTGGCCGGCGGACTTGATGAAATTAAACAGACCCATTCGTCATTCTCCCTGGACCGAAGCGGCGCGCCGCTCGTCGGCGACACTTTAGGCGGACTGCATGACAGGGGGAAAGCCCGGAATTTGCGGTTCGTCAGATCACCGGCACTGGCACCGTCAGTCGCCCGCGACACGGATCGACTGCGACGCCCCGATACTGGATGCCCAGCGGGTGGCCTCGTCACCCTCCGGCTCCCCGCCCAAGGCCAGCAGGACGGCAAGGCGGTTGCGAGCCCGGTTGACCCGACTCTTCATCGTGCCGATGGCACAGCCGCAGATCTTCGCCGCCTCCTCGTAGGACAGACCCGAGGCACCCACCAGGATCAACGCCTCGCGCTGGTCGGGCGACAGTTGCTGCAGCGCATCGCGGAAGTCGAGGAAGTCCATATGCGCCGATTGCGACGGCCCCGTCGCCAGGCGCGCGGCGATCTGCCCCTCCGGATCGGAGACCTCGCGGCGGCGCTTGCGGTATTCCGAATAGAAGATGTTGCGAAGGATCGTGAACAGCCAGGCAGACATGTTCGTTCCTTCGGTGAACGAGCCTAGATTGCTCCACGCCTTCACCAGCGTTTCCTGGACGAGATCGTCGGCACGGTCGAGGTTCCCCGACAGCGACACCGCGAAGGCGCGAAGGCTCGGGATCGCGGCGAGCAGCGCGGCCTTCAGGCTGGCCCCTGCGGCGGCCCC
>JBMOJG010000728.1:0-2264 GCA_049316925.1 Alsobacter sp.
ACCTCGCAGCCCGCGCCCGGAATGGCCCTGGCGAGGGCCTCGCCAACGGCAGCTGACGTGACAGGGTCGGCGGCACCGGCCACCACGAGGGTCGGCGCCCGGATGCCACCAAGCCCGGAGCGCAGATCGAGCGCGCCGATGGCGCGGCAGCAGGCCGCATAGCCAGCCGGCTCGATCGCCAGGAACCGGGTCCGCAGGAACGCCAGCCGGGCCGGATCCGTCTGCGCCATGGCGGGCGTGAACCAGCGCGCCATCACCGCATCGACGATGGACCCCATGCCCTGCGCCAGCACCGTCTGCGCCCGGGTCTCCCATGACTCGGCGGGCGGCAGGTGCGGCGCCGTCGCCATCAGCACCAGGCCCGCCACCCGGTCAGGATGGCGCATGACCAGCGCCTGGGCGGTCATGCCGCCGAGCGACAGGCCCACCACCACCGCGCGGGGGATGGCCAGCGCGTCCATCAGGCCGGCGACATCATCGGCCAGGAGGTCGATATCGACCGGCCCGTCGGACACCGGCGAGCGCCCGTGACCGCGCGTGTCGTAGCGGACAAGACGGTAACGACCCGCCAGCGCCCGCACCTGCGCGTCCCACATTTCGAGCGTGGTGCCGAGCGAGTTGGAGAACACCACCGGCGGCGCATCCGCCGGTCCGGTGACGTCGCAGAACAGGGTCGTGCCGTTGACGGACAGAAGCGGCATGGCGGATCTCCGGATCATGACAGGCGGGAGCGCGAGCGCGCGGCCGATGCCAGCGCCCGGTCTACGAACGTGGCGGCGGCCGCGACCGCAGGCGCCGGATCGAAGGCCGCCGCCAGCACCGCGCGGTCGACACCGGCCAGCAGGTCGGGACGGGCGGCAAGCGCGTCCAGCAGCGTACCGCCGCGGTCGCGCACCGTCCCTGCGGCGGCTTCAACCAGCGAATGCGCGACCGCGCGGCCATAGTGTGGGGTCAGCAGGGCCGTGGCCTGGTCGGCAAAAAGCAGGCCGCCGGTCATGTCCAGCACAACCTGCATCCGCGCCGGATGCACCACGAGCCCTTCGGCGAGGCGGCGCGCTTCGGCGAGCGCTCCCGCAACGAGGCCGCACAGGGTCGGGATCGCGTGCCATTCCGCATGCCAGGCCCCGGCTGGCCGCTCCTGCGCGGCGACCATCGCGGCCGTGAGTGCCGAGGCCGGCCCGAGCGCCGCCTGGGCGGCGGCGAGGATCACCGTCGACGACACCGGATTGCGCTTGTGCGGCATCGCCGAAGACCCGCCCCGTCCCGGCACGTGCGGCTCCGACACCTCGCCGACTTCGGTCGAGGACAGGAAGGCCACATCGCCCGCCATCTTGCCGAGCGCACCGGCGAGCCGGGCCAACCAGGCACCGGCCTCTGCCATCCCGGCCCGGCGCGTGTGCCAGGCGAGCGGCGGCGCCGCGAGGCCGAGCGTTCCCGCATAGGCCTCCAGCACGGCCGGGCCGGCGCTGCCGAGCCCTGCGAGCGTGCCGACCGGACCACCCAGCGACGCCATCAGCGCCCGCTCGCGCACGCCCGGCAGCGCGTTGGAGAGGTCCGCCAACCCGACCAGCCAGACCGCAACCCTGAATCCGAAGGTCACCGGCGCCGCGTGCTGGCCATAGGTCCGCCCGGCACAGGGCGTCGTGCGATGGGCGGCGGCCAGCCGCGCCAGTCCGTCCATCACCGCGCCGAGGTCATGGGCGATGAGGTCGAGCGCCATGCGCAGCTGCAGCACCAATGCGGTATCGGCGATGTCCTGCGTGGTCGCGCCCCGGTGGAATGCGCGTTCCAGCGCCGGCGGCAACCGCCCCTGCACGGCCTTCACAAACGGAATCACGGGAACGGCTGCCAGCGCCGTGCCCTGCCCCAGCGCAGCGATGTCGAGCGACCCGGGGTCGATGGCGCGGATCGCCGCGGCCAGTCCGGCGGGCGCAAGCCCGTGCTCCGCCTCGGCCTGCGCCAGCGCCGCCTCGACCTGCAGCATCGCGGCGATGAAGGCGCGATCCTCGAAAACGTCGCGCATAGCCACCGTCGTGAACAGCGGCCCCGTCAGGCCGGAATCGAGGGGCGAAAACGCCATGATTCACCGCTTCGGCTGCATCCGGGCCGAGCCCGGCGATTGGTCTGCGGTCAGGCGGCGAAGAATACGGTCTCGCCGTCACCCTGCAGGCGGATGTCGAACCGGTAGGTCGTCCCGGCTCCCGGCTCCCGCTGCGCGATCAGCGTCGCACGCGCGGCCGGGTCCGTCACCAGCGCCAGCACCG
>JBMOJG010000729.1:0-2263 GCA_049316925.1 Alsobacter sp.
CAGCTGGGTGCGCACCTGGATGGTCGGGAAATCGACCTGCGGCAGCGAGGACACCGGCAGTTGCGCATAGCCCATGATGCCGCCAATCAGAACCGCGATCCCGAGCAGCGAGGTGGCGACCGGCCGGCGGATGAAGGGCTCGGAGACGCTCACGGCGTGCGCACCGCCGGGGCGGTTCCGGCGCCGGCACCGGCCGCGGGCGACGGCCCAGTCCCGGCAGCACCCTGGCGCGGTCCGCCGGGCGCGGCGGGATCGCCCGGGCGGCGCTCGCCGCGCGGCCTACCCTCGCCCTGGCCGCGGGGACGCGATTCGGCAGCACCCGGCACGGGCGGGGACGCGGGTGTCGCCGCGACCGGCGGGGAGGCAACGGAGGGCGGGGCACCGGGCGCCGGCGGCGGCTCGACGACGGTGACGCGCGTCCCTTCCGACAGCCGCGAGAACCCCGACGTCACCACCCGGTCGCCCTGCGCCACGCCGGTAATGACCGCCTGCACGTCGTCCTGCTGCACCACCGCAACCGGCCGCACCGTGACGGTGTCGTCAGCCTTGACCAGGTAGACGAAGGTGCCCTGCGGTCCCCGCTGCACCGCTGCGGTCGCCGTCACCGTGACGCCGCGCAGCGTTTCCACCTGCAGCCGCACATTGACGAAGCCGCCCGGCCACAGGCCGAGGTCACGGTTGGGGAACTCCGCCTTCATCCGCACCGAGCCGGTGGCGGGATCGACCTGGTTGTCGATCACCTGCAGCGTGCCACGGTCGACCGCGTTCTGGTTGTCGCTGTCCAGCGCGTCGACCTGCACCGGCCCGGCCGCCAGCGCCCGTGCGATCCGCTGCAGCTGCTGCTGGGGGATGCTGAACAGCACGCTGATCGGCCGGATCTGCGACACCGTCACCAGCCCCGCCGCATCGGAGGCGCGCACCAGATTGCCCTCGTCGACGACGCGGATGCCCGTGCGCCCGTCGATCGGCGAGACGATCCGCGTGTAGGCCAGCACGGCGCGGGCATTGTCGATCGCCGCCTGGTCGGCCTGCACCTGGGCGACCAGCTGGGCCACGACGGCGCGCTGCGTATCGGCCTGCTGCTTGGTCACCGAGTTCGTCTCGGCCAGCCGCACATAGCGGTCGAGATCGCGCCGGGCATTGTCGAGCTGCGCCTCGTCCTGGGATTTCTTCGCCAGCGCCTGGTCGAGCTGCGCCTGGTAGATGGTCGGGTCGATGCGGGCGAGCAGGTCCCCCTTGCGCACGTCCTGGCCCTCGCGGAACCGCAGCTCCAGCAACTGGCCGTCCACCTGCGATCGCACCGTCACGGTCGCGGCCGGCCGCGCCGTGCCGACCCCGTCGATGGTCACCGGGACGTCGGCGACGCGCACCGGCGCCGCCAGCACGGCGACCGGGCCGGCCGGCCCGCCGCGGCCACGCCGGCCGCCGCCACCGCCACCGCCCGGGGCCTGCACCGTGGGTGCGCTGCTCCACGGCCAGCGCCAGTCGTCCGGCACCACGAGCGTGACGCCAGCCGCCAGCAGCAGCACGAGCAGGCTGATGCGCCCGATGGTCCGCATGTCCGTTTCCCTTGCGGCCGCGACAGGCGGCCCAGACTTGTCCGCCTATACCCGCATCATGGCCGAGGCTTGTCGAAGGTCCAGCCCCCGCCCAGCGCCTGGTAGAGCGCCACCGCGGCCTGCAGCCGCAAAAGTCGGACCCGGGTCAGCACATCCTGCGTCAGAAACAGGCTTTGCTGGGTGTTGAGCACCGTCACGAGGTCGACGGTTCCCTCCCGCAGCCGCTGCACCGAAATCTCGTAGGCGCGCCGCGCGCTGGCTTCCGCCTCGGCCTGCAGGCGCTCCTGCAGGGCGAGCTGTCGCTGCGCCACGAGGGCGCGCTCGACATCGGCGAAGGCCTCGATGACGGATTTCCGGTAAGTCTGCAGCAGCTCGGCCTCGCGGCCGCGGGCCTGCTCCAGCTGCCCCTCGAGGCGGAAGCCCTGGAAGATCGGCTGCGCCAATCCGGCGCCGACCGACCAGAACGCGGCTCCGGGCCCGAACAGCGCCTTCAGCGCGAGGCTCTCATAGCCGCCCTGCGTCGTCAGCGCGATGGTGGGGAAGAACGCCGCCCGTGCCGCCACGACGTCGGCGCCGGCGGCCTCCAGCTGCACCTCGGCCGACTGCACGTCGGGGCGCCGCGTCAGCAGCTGCGCCGGGACACCGGGCGCGACCCGCGGCAGGACGACGGCGTTGAGCCCGCCGCCCCGCACCGTGATCCGCTC
>JBMOJG010000730.1:0-2258 GCA_049316925.1 Alsobacter sp.
GCCGGCGCCGGAGCGCGGCGAGAGCCTGTGGCGGCAGCATCTCTCGGACTATTTTGCCGCGCCCACCGCCTATGTGGGTCTCGGCCTGTTCCTGGTTTTGCTGGTGGTGGCCGTCGGCGCGCCGTGGATCGCGCCGCAAAACCCCTATGACCTCGCGCAGCTCGACATCATGGACGGCAGGCTGAAGCCGGGCAGCATGGGGCTGGGCGGCTTCACCTACTGGCTCGGCACCGACGAGCAGGGTCGCGACATGCTGTCGGCCATCCTGTACGGGCTGCGCATCTCGCTGTTCGTCGCCGTGACCGCGACCGTGATCGCCTGCACGGTCGGCGCCGCGGTCGGCGTCGCCGCAGCCTATGCGGGCGGCCGGGTTGAATCGCTGGTCATGCGCGCTGTCGACCTGCAGCTGAGCTTCCCGGCGATCCTGATCGCGCTGGTGCTGCTGGCGGTGTTCGGTCGCGGCATCGACAAGGTCGTGATTTCACTGGTGGTCGTGCAGTGGGCCTATTACGCCCGTACGGTCCGCGGATCGGCCCTTGTCGAGCGCAACCGGGAGTACATTGAAGCCGCGCGGTGCCTGGCGCTGCCACACCGCCGCATCGTGTTCCGGCACCTGCTGCCCAACTGCCTGCCGCCGCTGATCGTCGTCGCCACCGTGCAGGTGGCGCACGCCATTGCGCTCGAGGCGACGCTGTCGTTCCTCGGCGTCGGCGTGCCGGTGACCGAGCCGTCGCTCGGGATGCTGATCAAGAACGGCTACGACTACCTCCTGTCGGGCAAATACTGGATCTCGACCTATCCGGGCATCGCCCTGGTGCTGGCCATCGTCGCCATCAACCTCGTGGGTGACCGGCTGCGCGACGTCCTCAACCCGCGGTTGAGCAAGTGAGGCCCGCGTGAGCGCCGTCCTGGAGGTCCGCGACCTGGCGGTGACATTCGGCACCCGTGACGGCGTGCTCACCGCGGTCGACAGCGTGAGCCTGACGGTCGAGCGCGGACAGGTGCTCGGGCTGGTCGGGGAATCGGGCTCCGGCAAGTCGGTGACCGGCCTCGCCATCATGGGGCTCATCGACCCGCCGGGGCGCATTGCCGGCGGCTCCATCCGTTTCGACGGGCGCGAGCTCGTGGGCCTCGCCGAGCCGGAGCTGCGGGCCCTGCGTGGTCGTCACGTGGCGATGATCTTCCAGGATCCGATGACGACGCTCAATCCGGTGCTGCGCATCGACACGCAGATGATCGAGGCGGTGCGCGCCCACGAGCGGGTGTCGGAGGCCGCGGCGCGGGCGCGCGCCGTCGAGGCGCTGTCGCGGGTCGGCATTCCGTCGCCGCAGGAGCGGCTGACCGCCTATCCGCACCAGTTCTCGGGCGGCATGCGGCAGCGCGTCGCCATCGCCATCGCGCTGCTGCATGGCCCTGCCCTGCTGGTCGCCGACGAGCCGACCACGGCGCTCGATGTGACCATCCAGGCGCAGATCCTGGCCGAGGTGCAGCAGCTCTGCGCCGAGACCGGCACGGCGCTGGTGTGGATCACCCATGACCTCGCGGTCGTGGCCGGCCTCGCCGACCGGGTGGCGGTGATGTATGCGGGCCGCATCGTCGAGGAGGGCCCGGTCGACGGCGTGCTGGATGCGCCGCGCCATCCCTACACGGCCGGCCTGATCGGCTCGGTGCCAAGCCGCAACCGGCGGGGCACGCCGCTGGCCCAGATCCCCGGCATGACGCCGTCGCTCGCCCGCCGGCCGCCGGGCTGCACCTTCGCGCCGCGCTGCGCCCATGCCGCTGCCGACTGCCGCGCCGCGCCGCCGGCGGAGGTGCGCGCCGGCGAGCGGGCCTGGCGCTGCATCCATCCATTGTCACCGCCGGCGGAGGCCGCCGCATGAGCGATGCGCTGGTCAGCATCGAGGGCGTGTCGAAGCGCTTCGTGAAGGGCGTCGACCTCGCCGGCCGGGTCGCCAATCTGATGGGGGCCGGCCTCACCGAGCAGGTGGTCCGGGCCGTTGACGGCGTCGACCTGACCATCGCACAGGGCGAGGTGCTCGGTCTGGTCGGCGAATCTGGCTGCGGCAAGTCCACGCTGGGCCGGATGGTGGCGGGCATCATGAGCCCGACGCAGGGCGTGGTGCGCTACCGCGGCGAGGACGTGTCGACCCTGTCGGGCGCCCGGTGGCGCGAGGCCGACCTCGCCATCCAGATGATCTTCCAGGACCCGATGACGTCGCTCAACCCGCGGATGCGGGTGGAGGAGATCGTCGGCGAGG
>JBMOJG010000731.1:0-2258 GCA_049316925.1 Alsobacter sp.
GGCGAGAATGTCATGCCGGGGAAGTTGCCGACGACCTCGCGCTGGCCGGTCTCGATGTTCAACAGGTAGACCCGCGGGTCGCCCGAGCCGAACGACATGTAGGTCACCTCCTGGCTGGAGGGCGAGAACCGGGGAGTCACGACCAGGTCGTCGCCGCGCGTCAGGTAGCGGACGTTGGCGCCGTCCTGGTCCATGATGGCGAGGCGCTTGCGGCGGTTGTCCTTCGGGCCGGTTTCGTCGACGAACACGACCCGCGTGTCGAAGAAGCCCTTCTCGCCGGTGAGCCGCGAAAAGATCGCATCCGAGATGATATGCGCCACCCGGCGCCAGTTGTTGGGGTCGGTGAAGTACTGCTGGCCGGTGAGCTGCTGGCCTGCGAACACGTCCCACAGGCGGAACTCGGCCTTCAGCCGCCCGGACGGGTCGCGCAGGATGCGGCCTGTGACCAGCGCCTGCGCGTTGATGACCTTCCAGCTGTCGAATTTCGGCACCTGGTCGGCGCTGATGCCCTGCTCGACGAAGGCCTTCTTGTCGATGGGCGTGAAGACGCCGGAGCGGCGCAGATTGTTGGTGATAACGCCGGAGATCCGGTTGCCGAGATCACCCTCGCCGGCGAAATCCGTAATGGCGATCGGCATCGGCTGGAAGTTGCCGCGGTCGATCGTGATGGCGATCTCGGCCGCAGCTGGACACAGGCCGGCCAGTGTTGCGGCGCCGGCGCCGATCATGATGCCGCGTCGCGAGAGGCGGGGAAGGCAGGCGGTGCGGTCTTGGCGTGTCATCGGGCATCCGTCGGGCTGACTTGGGGGAGGGCGGCCTTGCAGCTCAGCCCAGCATGTCCTTGGCATCAAAGGTGATCGACCAGTCGCGCCAGTCCCCGTAGAACGGGGCGTACTGGGCGGGAATACGGAAGGGCGCGCAACGCTTGATCGCGCGCATCGCGCTTTCGGCCATCGAGCGGAAACCGCTGTCGGCACCACTGTTCAGAAGGGCCGGCTCCGCCGCCAGAGAACCGTCCGGATTGAGGCTCATGCGCACCCTCGGCTTGTAGGCATCCGCATTGGCGAGGCCGGCTGGCGGGCTCCAGCAGCTCGCAATCTGCTCCTTGAGCAGCGACCCGATCTGGTCCTTCTGGCTCGGCGTCAGCTTCTGGCCGGTGGCGAGCGGCGCACCCAGCGCGGCGGTCCGGTTCTGCTCGCGGGCGGTCGATGGCGCCTGCTGCGGCTTCTCGCGCGAGGTCAGCATCTTCTCGATCGCCGCCGGATCGAACTGGCGCTCCGGCTTGGCCTCGGGCTTGGGCTTGGGCTGTTCGGCAGCAAGGGCGGCGAGACGCTTCTTCTCCTCGTCCTCACGCTTCTTGCGCTCGGCCTCGGCCTTGACTTTTGCGGCCGCGTCGGCCACCCGCTTGCGCTCGGCTTCGGCCTTCGCCTTGGCTTCCGCTTCAGCTTTTGCCTCCTGGCGGGCCGCCTCGGCCTCACGGGCCGCCTGCTCGGCCTTGGCCTTGGCCTCGGCGCGCTGCCGATCCTGCTCGGCCCTGGCGCGGGCCTCTTCCTGTTTCTTCTTCTCGGCGGCCTTGGCGAGCGCCTCGGCCTCACGCGCCTCGGCTTCGGCTTCGGCCTTGGCCTGGGCCTCCGCTTTCGCCTGGGCTTCCGCTCTGGCCTGTGCCTCGGCCCGGGCCTGCGCCTCGGCAGCGCGGGCCCGGGCAGCGGCAGCAGCGGCGGCCGCAGTGGCACGTGCCGCGGCCTCCGCGCGCGCCTTCTCGGCGTCGGCCCTGGCCTTTTCCGCCTCCGCCCGCGCTTCCGCCTCGGCGCGCTCCTTCTCGGCCTCGGCCTTCAGGTCGCGCGGCCGCTCGGGCGGCAGGGCGACAGGCTCGGGCCGCGACGGCGGCAGTGGTGCCGGGACGTCGCGGCGCAGATCCGGCTCGGGCTTGGTCTCCTCACGCTCCGCGACCCGGTCGGCGCGCGGTCGGGGCAGGGGCTTTGGCTCCGGCGCGGTCTTCTCGCCCCGGGTCATCTGGGAGAATTCGGCCGGTGAGATCATCTCCACGGCGACCGATTCGGGCGTCTCGGTCGGTTTGGCGTCGGCAAAGCTCACAAGCGCGACCGCCAGCAGGCCCGCATGGGCGATGCCGGAGATGTAGACGCCGGGCTGGGAGCGGTCGAACTTCACCTCGGCCCCGTCATTTCCGCGGCGTCGGATCGGTGACCAGCGCGACCTTGCGGTAGCCGGCGGCGGTGATCGTTGACATCACCTCGGCC
>JBMOJG010000732.1:0-2255 GCA_049316925.1 Alsobacter sp.
CAATGTAGGGCGGCACCGCCAGCGGAAGCACCAGTGCGGCCTGCAGGATCAGACGTCCCGGGAACCGGTAGGCAGAGACCAGCCACGCCGTTCCGACCCCGGCGACGCCCGCCACGATCGCGACGCCGGCCAGCAGCAGCGCCGTTTCGGCGAGAGCGCGCGGCAGCACCGTGGACGCGACATGGCGCAGCGTTGCCGTGTCGCCGCCCATGGCAATGACAATGAGGGCAATGAGCGGCACCGCGACCAGCGCGGCGCCGGCAAAAGCCCCGGCCGCAGCGCGGCCAGTGCGATGGAACAGGAACCGGTTCAGTTGTCGAAACCCGTGCGGTCGACCAGTTCGCTGGCCGTGCGGCGCGCGCGGGCGATCTCTGCCAGCGACAGCGTGTCGGGCTGGATCGGCCCGAACAGTGCCGCCGTTGCGCCACTGACACCAGGACGCACCGGGTACTCGTAGTTCAGGTCGGCCAGAACCTTTTGCCCGGCATCCGAGGTCATGAAGGACAGCAGCTGGAGGGCCTCGGCGCGGTGCGGCGCATGGCGTGCCACCGCGGCGCCCGACACGTTCACATGGGTTCCGCCGCCGGCGAAGCGCGAGTCGAGCAGCTTCACGGCGTGGCCCCAGGCGCGCTGGCCCGGATCCGGGTCGTTGCGCAGCAGGCCGATATAGTAGGTGTTGCCGACGCCGATGTCGCACACGCCGGCAAGAATATCCTTGGCCACGTCACGGTCGCCGCCCGAGGGTCGCTTGGCGAGGTTGGCGCGCAGCCGGGTCATCCAATCCCCCGCCTTCTCGGCGCCATGCCGGGCGACGACTGCCGCAAACAGCGAGACATTGTAGGGATGCTGGCCGGAGCGGATGCAGACCCTGCCCTTCCACTTCGGATCGGCGAGATCCTCATAGGTGATCGCGTCCTGCTTCACCCGCTCCCTGGACGCAAAGACCACCCGCGAGCGCAGCGTCGTCGCATACCAGTGGCCGTCAGGATCACGCAGATGGGCCGGCACCGCGGCCTCGAGCCCGGCGTCGCGGACCGGTTGAGTGATGCCAAGCTCGGCGGCACCGGCGAGCTTGGCAGCGTCGACGAGGATGATCAGGTCGGCCGGCGAGTTCTGGCCCTCGGCCTTCACGCGCTCCTCGAGCCCGTTCTGCAGGAACACCGCATTGACCTTGATGCCGGTGGCCTTGGAAAAGGCCTCGAAGACCGGACGGATCAGCTGCGGCTCGCGCGACGTGTAGACATTGACCTCGGCGGCAAGCGCCGGCGGGGCCATCAGGGCAAGCGACGCGACAGCAAGCGCGAGCAGGCCCGATCTGGGGCGGATCGAAACAGTCATGATGAGCTCCTGGGACAGGGTTCAAGGCCCTGCCACGGACGATTGCATTCCATGCAGTGATGCCGCTCGGGCGCAGGGACGTCAATCAAAAACTGTTTGAGATCAATAGTTTATAGGATTTCTAAACTGCCGTTCTCTCGTCAGGCGACACTGGGTGTGCCGCCCGCCATGATGGTGGCGTTCCAGGCGCGGTCTATATTGCCGCCGCACAGGATGACGCCGACGCGCTGGCCGGCCAATCGCTCGCGCTCGGCCATCAGCGCGGCCAGCGGAGCGGCCCCGGCGCCCTCGGCGAGATTGTGCGTGTCCTCGTGCAGCACGCGGATGGCCTCGGCGATCAGCGTGTCCGGCACCTCGACGATCCGTTCTGCTCCGGCCCGGATGATCGCCAGAGCGTCCGGGTCGGGCTGGCGCGTCGCCATTCCGTCGGCGAATGTCAGCGCCGTGTTGGTCATCACCGGATGCCCGGCCTCGAACGACAGCCGGTAGGCATTGGCCCTGTCGGACACAACCCCGACGATCTGCGTGTCCAGCCCCATGGCATCGCGCGCCGCGATCAGGCCGCAGATGCCGGATCCGAGCCCGATCGGCACGAAGACCGTATGCAGGGCCTGCTCCTGCCGGAACAGCTCCACCGCATACGTCGCCACGCCGCGGACCAGGTCCCTCGCGAAGGAGGGCACCATCTCGAAGCCCCGCTCCGTCGCGAGTGCGGCCGCCACCTGGCGGGCCTCGTCGAAGTCCCGCCCGTGCTCGACAAGCTCGGCACCGAGCGCCCGCATGGCGGCATTCTTCTCGGCCGAATTGCCATGCGGCACGACAATCACCACAGGGATGCCATAGCGACGGCCCGCAAAGGCCAGGCTCTGGCCGTGGTTGCCGCGGGTTGCCGAAACGATCCCGCGCACATGCGGCCG
>JBMOJG010000733.1:0-2252 GCA_049316925.1 Alsobacter sp.
GGCGGCGAGGCCCGCGTGCCCGACAAGGAGGTCGCCAAGGACGCGCCCGGCGGCAACATGATCCAGATCAAGCTCGGATCCGTGAATGGCGACGTGACCTATGCGGGCGACGTGCCGCTGCGCGCCGTCACCACGCTGAAGGCCCTGACGATCACCCCGCCGAAGGCGTCGCCCATGGCCGAGGGCCTCGGCCAGGCCGGCCTGCAGGCGCTGACCGTGTCGGGCTCGTTTGCCGGCACCTATGACCCGCCGACCAAGCGCTATGTCATGGACGACTTCAGCGTCGAGGTGGCCGATATCGGCACGCTGTCGCTTCGTGCCCGGTTCGCCGGGATCGACGCCGCGACCTTCACCGCCGCCACGCCGGAGCTGCGGCTGCAGTTCCTGCTGGCCGGCAGCATCGGTGGCATCAACCTGCGGCTGGTCAATGCCGGCGGCGTCGAAAAGGTTCTGGCCGCCACGGCAGCGAAGCAGGGGATCGCGCCGGCGGCGCTGCAGAAGGAGGCCGCCGCCATGGCCGGCCAGGTCGTGCCGATGATGCTCGGCGGCACTCCCGGCGCGGCCAGTCTCGGCCAGGCGCTGGGCGCTTTCGTCGCCAACCCGCGCAGCATTACCGTCGACGTCAACGCCAATGGCGGAGCCCCGATTCCGTTCATGGAGATCATCGCTCTGCAGGATCCGATGATGCTGCTGCAGCGGGTGACGATCACGGCGGCGTCAGAGGGTCAGGCTGCGGCGCCGGCCGGAGGGGCTCCCGCAGGCGGAGCACCGGCGCCCGGTACGCCGCCGCGCAGCGCCATGGTGGCGCCCCCGGGCGGCGCGCAGGCACCCGCCCCGGCCCGCAAGCTCGTCGGCCTCGACGCCGTGCAGGCACTGGTCGGCAATTCGGTCGTCGGCAAGGACGCCGATGGCGAGCCGCTGGTCGAGTTCTACATGCGCAACGGCACCGTGAAGCAGCTCTCCGGCGACACCGTGAACACCGGCAAGTGGGTGCTCAAGGGCCAGCAGATGTGCTTCGAGTTCCCCGATGACGATGACGAGACCTGCTACAAGGTCGAGGTCGCCGGCGACGTCGCGACCTTCACCGACGACAGCGGCACCGGCATGCGGTACCAGGTGGTGCGGGGCAACCCGAAGAACCTCTGAGCATTGCCGGGGGGCTGTCTTCGCCCGCCTCAACCGCAATACACAGACGAAGGCCCGGCACATTGCGCCGGGCCTTTTGCGTCAGTCCAGAGGGTCGCGGATCAGGATCGCTCCGCCTGGTGGGCGAGCACCAGCGCGTCGATCTCGGCGCGGTCGATGATGCCGGCCGGCCGCGCCCGTGTGGCGAAGGCGCCCGAGAACGGGATGAACCGCTCATGGGCGACGCCATAAAGCCGGCGGAGCTCGACAAGCGGCGCCGGATGGTCGTCGACGCGCAGGTCGAGCAGCGGATACTCCTCGGTCCCCCAGATCCGCAGGGCGGCTGACTGGCGGCCGCGCTTGTCGCCGCCTGCAGCCTCGCCGGCCTCCATGGCCAGGATCAGGCGTTCTGCGAACGGCCTTTCCGTGGCGGCCAGATACGCGGCCAGCGTATCCTCGACGACAGCGGCGCCGGCCAGCATGTTGCCGGCCACCGACACCCCGTCGGCGACACGGTGGCCGCACCAGTCGATGCAGTCCCTGCCGGTATGGGCCGCATTGCGGCCCTTGGCGTCGATGACGTGCAGCTGGCGCTGGTCGCGCCCCTCGTCGCCGGCGGTCAGCAGCGCGACGATGTCGGCGGCGGCATGACCGTCCGCCAGCAGGCGAACCCCGCGGACGCCGTAGAGCGGGTTGACCAGTGCCTGGGTGGCGAGCGCCCCCACGCCACCGGCGCCGAACGGACAGACCGCACCGACCGCGAAGAACTTCGTCGCCACCACGACGCCGAAGCGTCCCGTGGCAGGATCGCGCGCGACGATCGACCAGGTCATGGACAGGCTCCCGGGTTCAACGAGCAGGTTGCAGGGCTCAGCGGCCGATGGCGTAGGCCTGCATCAGGCGCGGCGTCGCGGCGGCGTGCAGAATGCCGTCCGCGTCCTTCTCGGCGGCGGTAAGGCGCCCGACAGTCCACGCGCCGGCGACCTCGAGGTCGTGGCCGCGCCGGCGCAGCTCGGCGAGCGTCGCCTCGCCGACCGTCTCCTCGACCATCAGGTGGCCCGGCCGCGAGCCGCGCGGGTAGAAGGACGAGGGGAAATGCTGGGTGTGGAACAGCGGCAGATCGATGG
>JBMOJG010000734.1:0-2247 GCA_049316925.1 Alsobacter sp.
CCCTATGCTGCGGTGATCAACACGGCGGCCTATACGGCCGTGGACAAGGCCGAGGCGGATGTCGCGGCGGCCTGGCGGCTGAATGCGCTGGCGCCGGCGATCCTTGCGGCCGAGACGGCGCGGCGCAACATCGCGCTGGTGCATGTCTCGACCGACTATGTGTTCGACGGTTCGTCGGACCGGCCCTACCGCGAGGACGATCCGGTGGCCCCCCTCGGCGTCTATGGGGCCAGCAAGGAGGGCGGCGAGCAGGCCGTGCGGACCTCCAACCCGCGTCACGCCATCCTGCGCACCGCCTGGGTGGTGAGCCCGCACCGGGGCAACTTCGTCAAGACGATGCTGCGCCTGGCGGCTGAGCGCGACGGGCTGAAGGTCGTCGACGACCAGCGCGGCTGCCCGACCTCGGCGCGTGATCTTGCTGCAGCGTTGGCCACCGTCGCGTTGCGACTGGCAACTGACGAGGCGGCGCAGACCGGCACCTATCATGCTGTGAACAGCGGTGAGACGACCTGGTGCGGCTTTGCCCGGGCGATCATGGCGGGTGCTGCCGCGCGCGGCTACCGCAGCGTGCGGGTGGAGGGTATCACCACAGCCCAGTTCCCGACGCCAGCGCGCCGTCCGGCCAATTCGCGGCTCGACACGTCCAAGCTGGCGCGCGACCACGGCGTACACTTCCCCCCATGGTCTGACGCGCTTGCTGTCATCCTCGACGACTTGATCGGGCCGCTGGTGCCCCCACGAGAAGGCGTTGCGTCATGAAGGGCATCGTCCTGGCCGGGGGCTCCGGCACCCGCCTTCACCCCGCGACGCTGGCGGTCAACAAGCAGCTGCTGCCGGTCTACGACAAGCCGATGATCTACTACCCGCTGTCGGTGCTGATGCTGGCACAGATCCGCGATATTCTGATCATCTCGTCACCTGAGTATATCGACAACTATCGGCGGCTGTTTGGCACGGGCGCGCAGTTCGGCGTCAACTTCAGCTACGAAGTGCAGCCCAAGCCGGAGGGATTGGCGCAGGCCTTCATCATCGGACGCGAGTTCGTCGGTGGCGACAGCGCGGCGCTGGTCCTGGGCGACAACATCTTTTTCGGCGCCGGGATGACGAAACTGCTGGCCACGGCGCGGACGCGACGGACCGGCGCGACGGTGTTCGGCTACCATGTCGAGGACCCTGAGCGGTACGGGGTGGTGACACTGGACGAGACCGGCAAGGCGATCGCGATCGCGGAGAAGCCGGCCAAGCCTGAATCAAACTGGGCGGTGACGGGGCTGTATTTCTACGACAACCAGGTTCTGGACATCGCCGCAGGGATCAAGCCCTCCGCCCGGGGCGAACTGGAGATCACCGACGTCAACCGCGTCTATATGGAGATGGGGCAGCTGAACGTCGAGCAGATGTCACGGGGCTTTGCCTGGCTCGACACCGGAACCCATGACAGCCTGCTGGAGGCGAGCGAGTTCGTGCGGGTGATCCAGCATCGCCAGGGCATGCAGGTCGCGTGCCTCGAGGAGATCGCCTATGTCAACGGCTTCATCGGCCGCGAACAGCTGCTGGAGCGGGCCAAGATGTTCGAGAAGACCGCCTACGGAAAGGCGCTGTTCAGGCTGGCTGGGCAGGCCTGAGCGTAGCTCCAGACGCTCTCCCCAGGGAGACATCGTAGAGAACGACAGTCTCAAGGGCCTGCCTCACGAAACTGCCTCCCAGTCCGACCGGCGCGGCAGGCAAAGCCTTCTATCCGCTGGCCGATCCGTCGTGGCCTCCGAAATGCAGAAGCTAGACTGATCGACTTTCGCTGATGAATGGCTCACCGTTTATCAAGCCCATGGCCCATCGCATCAGTTTATCTCGCAAATGCGTACCAAGCCTGCCGTGCGCATTGTCGGCGGATCAGACATATGCGATCTAAGCGCTTAAGGAGCGTGTAAAAAATCAACGTCAATCAACCCGTGTTAGATCGCAGCAGCAACGAGACGACCCACTCGCTGGTAGGGTTTGAGAGTAGGCATTGAAAGCGCTCGTTTCCCCTTCAATTCTCGTCGCGGGCATGGCTTGCAGGCTTCCGGGAGCGTCATCGGTCGACTCGCTGTGGGAGCTGCTGCTTGAAGGGCGGTGCGTCGTCTCTGCCCCGCCGGCCGATCGCAGCTGGTTCCGGAAGTTCCTCCATCCCCGCCGCGGTGAACCCGGCTTCAGCTACACGTTTGACGGCGGCTATCTCACCGAACCCTATCTGTTCGACCCGTCGGT
>JBMOJG010000735.1:0-2246 GCA_049316925.1 Alsobacter sp.
ACCGACGTGGTCACGCGGCGCTTGCGGTTGAAAGGGCGTCAGCGCCGGAGTCACCCAGCTGGCCGATGTCGAGCAGAGAGACGATGTCGTTGCCCTTAATCGCGAGTTCGGCCACCAGCATGTCACCGTCCTGGATAACGTCGCCGACGGCGCGGACCTCGTCGCCGGCCACATCGACGATGTCGCAGACCGCGTCGGCCAGCAGGCCGATCGTCCTGGCCGCGCTCTCGATCACGAGGATCACCTGCACGGCATCGGCGGCCACGGGCGCGCAGCCCAGCCGCGCACGCATCTCGTGCACCGGAACCAGCCTGCCACGAAGATTGATCACGCCAACGACGTAGGACGGCGCACCGGCCACCGGAGTGATCGGCTGCATGGCGCGGATCTCCCGGACCGTCCCGACAGGCACCCCGAACAGGCGGCTGTCGACACTGAACGTGACCACCTGACGGTCAGGAATCGGGGGCTGCGGCGGAGCCGGCGTCATGGGCATCTCCTGCTCGGATCGAGCTGCGACCTTGATGAACAGCCTGATTCAAAATGCTTGCATGAAAATGAAGATGCCCAGGTGATGACAAGATTTTGCAACCCCACCACGCGATTTTGTATTGCAAAGCCATGCACTTAGAAACTGACGCACACGAACTTGCGTTTGTTAATTTCTAACTTGATGACCGACGAAAACGCCGCGTGATCCGGCTGCCTTTGCGCGCGGCCGGAACTGTGGCAACACCGCCTCACCGAACCGACGAGAGCCCGGACATGTCAGAGACGACCGCCAGACAGGTCGAGGCCGCAATTACCGGCCGCCGCGCGATACGCGGGTTCCTGCCCGATCCCGTGCCGCGCGCAACGGTCGAGCATCTCCTAGACGTCTCCGCCCGCGCGCCCAGCGGCACCAACATGCAACCCTGGCGCGGCTACGCGCTGGCCGGCCCGCCATTGCAGCGCTTTGTCGCCCGTTTGCTCGCGGCCCACGACGACGCCGCCACGCCGCGCAAGGCCGAGTACCGTTATTATCCCGAGGCGTTCTTCGAACCCTACCAGTCCCGCCGCCGCAAGGTTGGCTGGGATCTTTACGGCCTGCTCGGCATCGCCCGCGGCGACACGGTGCGCATGCACGCCCAGCACGCAAGGAACTTCTCGTTCTTCGGCGCACCGGTGGGCATCATCTTCACCATCCACCGGGACCTCGAGATCGGCTCGTGGCTCGACTACGGCATGTTCCTGCAGAACTTCATGATCGCCGCCCGCGCCCACGATCTCGACACCTGTGCGCAGGCCGCCTTCGCCGCCTTCCACGCGGAGATCCGCGACGAGCTCTCGATCCCGCCGGAAGAGGTCGTCGTCTGCGGCATGGCACTGGGCAAGGTCGACCCGAACGAGCCGGCCAACGCGCTGGTGACGACCCGCGAACCGGCCGCAGCCTTCACGCGCTTCGACGGATTCTCTGACCACCCTGCGCAGGGCTGAGCCAATCGGCGGCAGGCGAGGGACGCATAGCCGGTCACCAGCTGCGGCTGTTACGAGCCCGCCACGACGCCATCATGTGCAGGCAGACGGCACCGCGTGGATCATCGCCGTGTCGGACCGGTCGACGAACATGGCCAACGGCCGCGGCACCGCGCGGCTCACACCGAACATCTGTTCGGAAACGTCACGGGTCGGGCTTTCCAGGTCGATGACGATGACATCGGGATCCAGCGCCACGATCCCGGCAAGCTTCGCGCCATCACGCGGTCGCGGCTATGCTCAACCGGTTCGCGAATCGGGAGCACGGCGTGGCCGAGCAGTCAGCAGGGACCCAGGCCCGGACGGTTCCGCCGGAGACAGTCGGCCAGGCCGCACCGGCGGCGGCGCCGGGCCCGGGTGCACCGTCGGCAAAACAACTGGAGGCGCTGTTGCGCCTGGCCCATCGCGAGCAAGCCGAGGGCCGGTTTGACACCGCCATCGCCCTTTACAGGTTCGCCCTGTCCCTGCAGCCGGACCACCTCGAGGCGGCGGGGCATCTCGCCCGCGCCCTGTTCTGCACCGAGGACTGGACCGCCGCATGGGCGGCGTTCGAGGTGCGGTTCCGGCTGATGAAGGACCCGCCGCGGGTCACCGGCCGGGCACCGGACGGCGAGGTCCGGCCGGTGACGCGCTGGACTGGAGGGCCGCCGCCGACCCGGCTTCTGGTGATGAGCGAGCAGGGCCTCGGTGACACGCTGCAGTTCGCGCGCTTCCTGCCGCAGCTGGCCGAT
>JBMOJG010000736.1:0-2243 GCA_049316925.1 Alsobacter sp.
GCCCGCGCGTGCAGAGTACGCGTGCCTTCGCGCGGAACCTGGCGGCGCTGACGCCGCTGCCGATGCTGTGGTGGGACGAGCGCCTGTCGACGGCAGCCGTGACCAGGACACTTCTGGACGCCGACGCGTCGCGGGCCCGCCGCGACGCGCTGGTCGACAAGATGGCGGCCGCCTACATCCTGCAAGGGCTGTTGGACCGGCTGGCCACACTGGCCCGCGAGCGCCGGATTGCCGCAGGGGAAGACGACTAGCGATTGTTGTCGCGCGTCTGTTCCATGCGCAGGCGCTGCCAGTCGCGGCGCGAGACATGCGGCGCGCCGTGCCAGCCGCCCGGGCGGCCGTAGACCGGCCGCGGACCATGGCCGTAGCCGTAGCGATACCCGTAGGCCGGCACAGGACGGTGGATCGGGCGGTAGCCATAGGGGTTGACCGGCGCAGCATAGACCGGCGCCCCATAGGCCGGGCCGGTCACCAGCGGCTCGTCATCCTGGAAGGCGTCGTCCGCGTAGGTCTCGGGCTGTGCATAGGCCTGCGGGACACTGCCATAGCCCGGCTCGACATAGCCGCGGTCGAAACGGCGGCTGTTCTGGGCGGCGATCGCGGCCCCGATCCCGAGTGCGGCGATCCCCGCAATGGCGGCGATCGCGGCAGCGTTGCGCCGGCCTCCCGCGGCAGCAGGACTGGCTTGCGCCGCAAACAGGCTTGCCGCGACGGCTGCGACCAGAATGGTGGCGGGGCGGCTCATGCGGATGGCGGACGACATCGGTCTCTCCCTGGCAGGCCAAAGGTCCTGCAACGCCAACGAGATTGCGCCGGTCCGGCTGAACCCGTCCTGAATGCACGGTGGCGCATTTGCGGCAGGGCGGTGGCGGGGCGTCACAATCCGCGATTGCCCACCCTGTGCAGCCTGTGCTTGATGCCGTGTCTATCCTTGGTGCCCCATGTCAGCCGTCGCCGCCAGCCTCGTGCCCATCTTTCTGCTGATCGTCACCGGCTGGGCCACGCGGGTGACACGGACCATCGACGAGGCCTCTTGGGCAGGATTCGAAAAGGTGACCTATCTGGTCCTCTTTCCGGCCCTTGTCGCCGAGACGTTGGCGCGGGCCGATCTCGCCTCAGTGCCCATTCTCCCCGTCGCGGCAAGCCTCGTCGGCGGAATTATGGCAGTGGTCGGCCTGCTGTTGGCCCTGCGTCCCTGGATGGAACGGCGATTTGCGATCGACGGACCCGCCTTCACCTCGGTGCTGCAGGGCTCGAGCCGCTGGAACACCTTCGTGGCCCTCGCGCTGGCCGCAGGGCTCTATGGTCGAGAGGGCACGACGTTGTGCGCCGTCGCCATCGCGACGATGATTCCGCTGCTCAACGTCATTGCGGTGACGGCGCTGTCGCGCTTTGCCTCGCCCCGCCCCCTGTCGCACCGGCAACTGGTGCGGGCGATTATCACCAACCCGTTCATCTGGTCGTCGGCGCTTGGCATCACCCTCAACGTTGCGGCACCACCGATCCCGGCCGTGGTCTGGAGCTGGGCGGAGATCCTCGGTCGCGCGGCCCTGGCCGCAGGGCTGCTGGTGGTCGGCTCGGGCCTCGACCTGTCCCGCCTCCGCAATCCCGGCTCCGCGCTGGTGCTGGCGACAGTGCTGAAGCTTGCAGTGCTGCCCGTCATCGCCGCCCTGCTGGCGCGGCTCTTCGGTGTCGGCGGCACCGGGC
The DNA here is from genome assembly GCA_049316925.1 of Alsobacter sp. Classification (GTDB taxonomy): domain Bacteria; phylum Pseudomonadota; class Alphaproteobacteria; order Rhizobiales; family Beijerinckiaceae; genus Alsobacter. The sequence goes on from JBMOJG010000736.1 coordinate 1,708, forward strand.
TCGCGATCACGGTCCTGTGTACGGCCGTACCCACGGCCAGCGGCTCCTATGTGCTGGCCCGGCAGATGGGGGGAGACGCCCCGCTGATGGCCGAGATCCTGACAGTCCAGACTTTGCTGGCCATGCTGACCTTGCCGCTGGCCATTCATTTCTTAGTTTAAGATGCAAAAAGCTAATTTATTTTACGTATAAATATTTGATGCGGCAGTTCTACACAACAAATAGATCGTTCAAATCTATAAAAAATGGGTGAACCGAACCACCCTGTCGAAGTGGTCCCGGCCTGCACTGCCATTTTGAGTTGCTGTCCGTTTGGCCACGCAATGGAGATGCCAATGCCATCCCGATCCAGCACTCGGTTCGCAATGACCGATCCGCAACACCCCGGTTGTCAGCTCACGCAATCGCCAGAGGATGTGGCACGGTACATCGGTCAGATCGCCGCCGAGATGGCTGCGATGGGGCGCGGAGCCAGGCTCGACCTCTTGGCCTACCTGCTGGAGATGTCGCGCGTCGAGGCCAGCAGTGGCCCGGCA
>JBMOJG010000737.1:0-2234 GCA_049316925.1 Alsobacter sp.
TGATCCCGATGTTCCTGATCATCGGCATCTGGGGCGGCAAGCGGCGCATCTATGCCAGCTTCAAGTTCTTTCTCTACACCCTGCTCGGATCGCTGCTGATGCTGGTCGCCATCATGGCCATGTACTGGCATGCCGGGACGACCGATATCCCGACTTTGCTGACACACCGCTTCCCGGCAGGGATGCAGACCTGGCTGTGGCTCGCCTTCTTCGCGTCCTTCGCGGTGAAGATGCCGATGTGGCCCGTCCACACTTGGCTGCCTGACGCCCATGTCGAGGCGCCGACGGCAGGATCCGTGATCCTCGCGGCGATCCTGCTGAAGATGGGCGGCTACGGATTCATCCGGTTCTCGATCCCGATGTTCCCCCACGCTTCGGCCGATTTCGCGCCGCTCGTGTTCGCCCTGTCCGTCATCGCCATCGTCTACACCTCGCTGGTGGCGCTGATGCAGGAGGACATGAAAAAGCTGATTGCATACTCGTCCGTTGCCCATATGGGCTTCGTGACGATGGGGCTCTTCACCCTCACCCCGCAGGGGATCCAGGGTGCGATGTTCCAGATGGTCAGCCACGGCATCGTCTCGGGCGCGCTTTTCCTGTGCGTCGGCGTCGTCTATGACCGCATGCACACCCGCGAGATCGCGGCCTATGGCGGATTGACCGAGCGGATGCCGCGCTATGCGGTGGCCTTCATGGTTTTCACCATGGCCAATGTCGGATTGCCGGGGACCTCGGGGTTCATCGGCGAGTTCCTGACCCTGCTGGGCGCCTTCCGGGCCAACACCTGGGTGGCGGCGATCGCCACGACCGGCGTGATCCTGTCGGCCGCCTATGCGCTGTGGCTGTTCGCCCGCGTGATGTTCGGCCCGCTCGACAAGCCCAGCCTGAAGTCCATCACCGACCTGTCACCGCGCGAAATCGGCCTTCTGGCTCCGCTCGTGATCCTGACGATCTGGTACGGTATTCATCCCGGCCCCGTGCTCGATACCTTCGCCGCCTCCACCGACGCGCTGCTGAAGAGCACGCAGGCCGCCCTCGGAGCCGCGAAGACCGCGGCCCTGATGGCTCACTGAGGACCGCCCGATGCCCGGTTTGAATGCCGTCATCCCGAACTTCGGCCTGGCCCTGCCGGAGATCGTGCTGGCGCTGGGGGCTCTGGCCCTCGTGCTTCTGGGTGCGAGTCGTGGCGACCGTTCGCTCGGTCTGATCACCAACATCGCCCTCGGGCTCCTGGTCCTCGTCGGCTATCTGGTGCTGATGCGCGACGGCCCCGGCTCGACCTTCGCTGGCTCGCTCGTCGTCGACGAATTCGGGCGGTTCATGAAACTTGCGGCGCTGATCGGCTCCTTTGTGTCGCTGATCCTGTCGATCGACTTCTGGCGCTCCGAGCGCGTCCAGCGCTTCGAATATCCAATCCTCGTCCTACTCTCGACGCTCGGCATGATGATGATGCTGTCGGCCGGCGATCTGATCGCGCTTTACCTTGGCCTTGAACTCATGAGCCTGTCGCTCTACGTCGTCGCCGCCCTGCATCGCGACAATCTCAAGGCGACTGAGGCGGGTCTGAAGTATTTCGTCCTCGGTGCCCTGTCGTCGGGCATGCTGCTCTATGGCGCGTCGCTGGTTTACGGATTCACCGGCCATGTCGACTTCCCCGGGATCGCGGCTGCCCTGAAGGATCACGGTTCGACGGGCGTCATTTTCGGCCTGGTCTTCATCATGGCCGGTCTGGCGTTCAAGATCTCGGCCGTGCCGTTCCACATGTGGACGCCCGACGTCTATGAGGGTGCGCCGACGCCGGTCACCGCCTTTTTCGCCGCCGCCCCCAAGATGGCGGCGATGGGTCTGACCGTTCGTGTCGTCATCACCGCGTTTCCCGGCATTGTCGGCCAGTGGCAGCAGATCGTCGTCTTCATCGCCATCGCGTCGATGGTGCTGGGCGCCTTTGCGGCGATCGGCCAGTCCAACATCAAGCGGCTGATGGCCTATTCGTCGATCGGCCATATGGGGTTCGCGCTGGTCGGCCTGTCGGCCGGCACGGTCGAGGGGGTGAAGGGCGTCGCCATCTACATGGCAATCTATCTGGTGATGACGCTGGGAACCTTTGCCTGCATCCTCGCCATGCGCCGCAAGGACGGGTTTGTCGAGACCATCGATGATCTGGCCGGCCTCGGCCGCACCTCACCCGGCATGGCCTTCGTGCTTGCCATGCTGATGTTCTCGCTCGCCGGTAT
>JBMOJG010000738.1:0-2233 GCA_049316925.1 Alsobacter sp.
CTGCTACGGCATGATGCACCAACCCTTCACCCGCGAGCGGTTCTTCGGCGATGGCGGCGCGGCGCACTGGCGTGGCGTCGGCGGCGAGCGCCTGCTGCGGACCCGGGCCTGCGACAGCCTGGCGTCCGCAACCCTGTCGACCACCTCGCCCCGTCTGTTTGCCGGCGCTGACCTGGAGGCCTTCGAGCGCGTCGAGCGCGAGGTCCGGCTGACCCGGTTCGGCTGCGACTGCTATGCCTACTGCATGGTGGCCGCGGGCCAGATGGATGTGGTGATCGAGACAGGCCTGAAGCCCTACGACATCGTCGCGCTGGTGCCGATCGTCGAGGGCGCAGGCGGTGTGGTCACCACCTGGACCGGCGGGTCGCCCGCGCAGGGCGGTGCGATTGTCGCAAGCGCCAACCGGAAGCTGCACGATCAGGTCCTGACCCGCCTCGCCGGTTGACGGCGGCGCGGGACATCCCGTTTCGCGACGTCACTCTGCCGGATTCTCGACCATCGCGGGCGAGCCGGGCAGCACGGCGCCGGCCGGTGTCCCCGGCAAAAACGCGTCAAACGCCGCCCAGAACAGGTCCCGGACCGCATCGCGCTCCATCAGGATCTCGTGCAGGGCCCCGGGGATGACCACGATCCGCCCGGCCTTGAGCCGTGCTGCGAAGCGCTCGGCCGCTGCCGTCACCGTGACAGTGTCGGCCGTGCCGGCGACGATGAGCATCGGCGTCGTCAGGGCCAGCGGGTAGTTCGGATCGCCAAACGGCGCCATCGCCCGGAAGGCAGCATGCACCCAGCCCACCGTGGGATCGCCGAGGCCGAGCGCCGGCGCAACGGCGATCAAGTCTGCCGCTCTGGCATAGCGGTCCGGATCACGTGTCAGGGGATTGTTGAGAAACGGCCGCGTCGAGACCGCGGTCGCGCCTCCGCTCGGAATGAACGAACCGCCGAGCCCCAGCGCGTCCAGCGACGCCGCCAGCAGCCTGGCGCCGCCCGGATAGCGCAGGCCGGCGATCTCGATCATCGGCGCGGTCAGCACGGCGCGCGCAAACAGGTCCGGCGTGGTGGCCAGCGCCCGGATCAGGATTGCCGCGCCCATCGAATGCGCCAGCGCGAAATGCGGCTCGGGACAGTGGGGGCGGACGACACCCGACACGACGGCGCGCAGATCGGCGTCATAGTCCTCGAAATCGTCGACATGGCCCTTGCGGGGCTCGCGCAGCGGACGATCAGAGCCACCCTGCCCGCGCCAGTCGGGGGCAACGACATGAAACCCTCGGTCGCGCAGCTCGGCGATCACCTCGAAATACTTCTCGATGAATTCGGAGCGCCCCTGCAGCAGGCAGACCGTGCCGTGGCTGTGCTGCGCGGTGGGGCTCCACCGTGCGACCCGCAGGGTGAGCCCGCCGGCGCTTGCAACCTCGGCAACAACGGCGCCGGGCGGAACGGGAAAGTCCGGCAATGACGCAAGATCCATCGGCAAGGCATCTCCAGCGGCGAGAGCCGCAAACCTCTTGTACACCGGCCGAACCCCACCCACATCAGCTTCGTCGCAGGCCATGATGGCCGTGACGGAACCGGAGGGGTCCGGCCAAATCTGGCGGGCCGCTTCGCATGTCGCTTCTGACGGAGGATATGTCATGCGCAACTACGATCTCTCGCCGCTGTACCGCTCGACCGTGGGCTTCGACCGCCTGTTCTCGATGCTCGATCAGGTTTCGAACCCGGAGGCCGGCGCCTACCCGCCTTACAATATCGAGCGTACCGGCGAGACAGCCTATCGCGTCTCGATTGCCGTCGCGGGCTTCACGCCACGCGACCTGTCCATCGAGGTCCGTGAAAACACCCTTTCGGTGCGCGGCGAGCGCCAGCCGGACGCCGGCGAACGCAAGCCTGAGCTGCTCTATCAGGGCATTGCGGCCCGCACGTTCGAGCGGCGTTTCCAGCTCGCCGAGCACGTGCAGGTGACGGGTGCCGCGCTGGAGAACGGCCTGCTTCACGTCGACCTCGTCCGCGAGGTTCCCGAGGCGAAGAAGCCGCGGTTGATTCCCATCGGCAGCGCCGGCCCGACCGTGATCGAGACCGCCCGGGCGGCGTAACCCGCATCATGCCACCGATGAGAAAGGGCGCCCGCAGGGGCGCCCTTTTGCGTGACGCGGGCGTCGAGGCCGGATGGGTCGGCCGGCCTACTCCAGCGGGGCCGGCGGCACCGGTGTCGACGGCGGCGGCACCCTGACGGCAT
>JBMOJG010000739.1:0-2231 GCA_049316925.1 Alsobacter sp.
TCGAGGCCGGCATCCCCGAGAGCTTCAACGTGCTCGTCAAGGAAATGCGGTCGCTGGGCCTCAACGTCGAGCTCACCTCGACGAAGAAGCTGCCGCACGAACTGCCGCCTTCCGAGGCGGCCGAATAATCGACTGCGAGGGCCGGGCGCGCGATCCGCGACCGGCCCGACCCTGCCGGACGGTTCCCGCCCGGCAGTCTATCCCCTTCATCGGTGAGGTCCCGGCCGCGGCGGCGGTGGATCTCCGGAGAGCCAGGAGAAAGCCATGAATCAAGAGGTCATGAATCTCTTCAACCCCGTGGCTGCGCCCCCGACATTCGACCAGATCAAGATCTCGATCGCGAGCCCCGAGAAGATCCTGTCGTGGTCATTTGGCGAGATCAAGAAACCCGAGACGATCAACTACCGGACGTTCAAGCCGGAGCGTGACGGTCTGTTCTGTGCACGGATCTTCGGGCCCATCAAGGACTACGAGTGCTTGTGCGGCAAGTACAAGCGGATGAAGTACAAGGGCGTCATCTGCGAGAAGTGCGGCGTCGAGGTGACGCTGTCGCGCGTCCGGCGCGAGCGCATGGGCCATATCGAGCTCGCCGCGCCTGTCGCCCATATCTGGTTCCTGAAGTCGCTTCCGTCGCGCATCGGCCTCCTGCTCGACATGCCGCTGAAGGATCTGGAGCGGATCCTGTACTTCGAGAACTACGTCGTCATCGAGCCGGGCCTCACCCCCCTCAAGGAGCGCCAGCTCCTGTCGGAGGACGAGTACCTGCATGCGCAGGACGAGTATGGCGAGGACAGCTTCACCGCCCTGATCGGCGCCGAGGCGATCCGCGAGATCCTGCGCAACCTTGACCTGGAGAAGACCGCTGCCGACCTCAAGGTCGAGATCGCGGCCTCGAAGACCGAGCTGAAGCCCAAGAAGCTCGCCAAGCGGCTGAAGATCATTGAGGCGTTCCTCAACTCGGGCAACAAGCCCGAGTGGATGATCCTGACGATCGTGCCGGTGATCCCGCCGGACCTGCGTCCGCTGGTGCCGCTGGACGGCGGCCGCTTCGCCACGTCCGACCTCAACGATCTCTACCGCCGCGTCATCAACCGCAACAACCGCCTGAAGCGGCTGATCGAGCTGCGCGCGCCCGACATCATCATCCGCAACGAGAAGCGGATGCTGCAGGAGGCCGTCGACGCGCTGTTCGACAATGGCCGTCGCGGCCGGGTCATCACCGGCGCCAACAAGCGGCCGCTGAAGTCGCTGGCCGACATGCTGAAGGGCAAGCAGGGCCGGTTCCGCCAGAACCTGCTTGGCAAGCGCGTCGACTATTCCGGCCGTTCGGTGATCGTTGTCGGTCCCGAGCTGAAGCTGCACCAGTGCGGCCTGCCGAAGAAGATGGCGCTCGAGCTGTTCAAGCCGTTCATCTATTCGCGGCTCGACGCCAAGGGGCTGTCGGCCACCGTCAAGCAGGCCAAGAAGCTGGTCGAGAAGGAAAAGCCGGAGGTTTGGGACATCCTCGAAGAGGTGATCCGCGAGCATCCGGTGATGCTGAACCGCGCGCCGACGCTGCATCGCCTGGGCATCCAGGCGTTCGAGCCGGTGCTGATCGAGGGCAAGGCGATCCAGCTGCATCCGCTGGTCTGCGCCGCCTTCAACGCCGACTTCGACGGCGACCAGATGGCTGTGCACGTCCCGCTGTCGCTCGAGGCGCAGCTGGAAGCGCGCGTGCTGATGATGTCGACCAACAACATCCTGCATCCCGCCAGCGGCATGCCGATCATCGTGCCCTCACAGGACATCGTGCTCGGCCTGTATTACCTGTCGATCATCCGCGACAACGAGCCGGGCGAAGGCATGATGTTCGGCTCGGTGTCCGAGGTCGAGCACGCGATCAGCGCCGGCGCCGTGACGCTCCACGCCAAGGTCAAGGGCCGCTATACCGGCGTGGACGGCGAGGGCAAGGAAACCACGCTGATCTACGACACGACGCCCGGCCGCATGATCCTGGCGAGCCTGCTGCCCCGGCAGATCGGCATCCGCTTCGATCACGTGAACCAGCTGCTGACCAAGAAGGCCATCTCCGGCATGATCGACGCCGTCTACCGCAACTGCGGTCAGAAGGAGACGGTCATCTTCTGTGATCGCATGATGCAGCTCGGGTTCCACCATGCCTTCAAGGCGGGCATCTCGTTCGGCAAGGACGACATGCTGATCCCCGACACCAAGCAGAAGATCGTCGAGGA
>JBMOJG010000740.1:0-2229 GCA_049316925.1 Alsobacter sp.
AGATGGTGGCGCCGAACTCGCCGCAATGGTTCAACACCGGCCTGCACTGGGCCTATGGCATTGACGGCCCGTCGCAGGGCCATTTCTACGTCGACTTCCAGACCGGCGAACTCGTCAAGTCGGCCTCGGCCTACGAGCATCCGCAGCCGCATGCCTGCTTCATCCAGGGCGTTGCCGATGATCTGGTCAACGAGGGCGGCATCATGGACCTATGGGTCCGCGAGGCCCGCCTGTTCAAGTATGGCTCGGGCACCGGCTCGAACTTCTCGGCGTTGCGTGGCGAGGGCGAGAAGCTCGCCGGCGGCGGGCGCTCGTCCGGCCTGATGTCGTTTCTGAAGATCGGCGACCGCGCCGCAGGCGCGATCAAGTCCGGCGGCACCACGCGCCGGGCCGCCAAGATGGTGGTGGTCGACGCCGATCACCCCGACATCGAGGCTTATATCGACTGGAAAGTGCGCGAGGAGCAGAAGGTTGCGGCCCTCGTGACGGGCTCGCGCCTGTGCCAGAAGCACCTCAAGGCGATCATGAAGGCCTGCGTCAACTGCGACGGGCCCGGCGATGCCTGCTTTGACCCGGAGAAAAACCCGGCGCTGAAGCGCGAGATCAAGCAGGCGCGCCGCGTGCTGATCCCCGACAACGCCATCAAGCGGGTGATCCAGTTCGCCCGGCAGGGCTACACCGACATCCAGTTCGACACCTACGACACCGACTGGGATTCGGAGGCCTACCTGACGGTGTCGGGCCAGAATTCCAACAATTCGGTCTCGCTGAAGGATGACTTCCTGCGCGCCGTCGAGCAGGACGGCGACTGGCAGCTCACCGCCCGCACCAACGGCAAGGTCACCAAGACGCTGAAGGCACGCGACCTTTGGGAGAAGATCGGCCATGCCGCGTGGGCGTCGGCTGATCCCGGACTGCACTTCAACTCGACGATGAACGACTGGCACACCTGCCCGGCCGCCGGTCCGATCCGGGCGTCGAACCCGTGCTCCGAATACATGTTCCTTGACGACACGGCCTGCAACCTGGCGTCCCTCAACCTGCTGCAGTTCCGCGGCAGCGACGGCACCGTCGACGTCGAGAGCTACGAGCACGCGGTCCGGTTGTGGACCGTGGTGCTGGAAATCTCGGTGCTGATGGCTCAGTTCCCGTCACGGGAGATCGCCGAGCGGTCCTACCGATACCGCACGCTGGGCCTCGGCTACGCCAATATCGGCGGGCTGCTGATGACGGCAGGCATTCCGTATGACAGCCAGAAGGGCCGCGCGATGTGCGGCGCGCTCACCGCAATCATGACCGGCGTTGCCTATGCGACCTCGGCCGAGATGGCCAAGGAGCTCGGCCCGTTCCCAGGCCATGCCGAGAACGCCGACGCAATGCTGCGCGTCATCCGCAACCACCGTCGCGCCGCGCACAGTGCGACGAGCGGCCATGAGGGCCTGCAGCAGACGCCGGTGCCGCTGGATGCTGCCGGCTGCCCGGAGCCGCGCCTTGTCGAGCATGCGCGGCGCGCCTGGGACCTTGCGCTGTCGCTCGGCGAGCAGCACGGCTTCCGCAACGCCCAGGCCACCGTGATCGCGCCCACCGGTACGATCGGGCTGGTGATGGACTGCGACACGACCGGCATCGAGCCGGACTTCGCGCTGGTGAAGTTCAAGAAGCTCGCTGGCGGTGGCTACTTCAAGATCATTAACAGGGCCGTGCCGGAGGCGCTGCGGACGCTGGGCTATGGCGAGGCACTGATCGCCGAGATCGAGGCCTATGCGGTGGGCCACGGCTCGCTGGCGCAGGCGCCCGGCATCAACCACACGACGCTGCGGGCGCGGGGCTTCGGCGATGCCGAGATTGCCGCGGTGGAGAAGAACCTCGCGGCCGCGTTCGACATCAAGTTCGTGTTCAACAAGTGGACGCTCGGGGAGGCGTTTCTCACCGGCACGCTGAACGTGCCGGCCGAGAAACTGGCGGACCCCTCCTTCGAGCTCCTTTCCTTTCTCGGTTTCCCCAAGGCGGACATCGAGGCGGCCAACATCCATGTCTGCGGGGCCATGACACTGGAGGGAGCACCGCATCTGAAGGTCGAGCACTACGCCGTGTTCGACTGCGCCAACCCGTGCGGCCGGGTGGGCAAGCGCTACCTGTCGGTGGAAAGCCACATCCGCATGATGGCGGCGGCGCAGCCCTTCATCTCGGGCGCGATCTCCAAGACGATCAACATGCCCAACGACGCCA
>JBMOJG010000741.1:0-2225 GCA_049316925.1 Alsobacter sp.
CTGGCCACCGGCGAGGGCCTTGTCGATCAGCCCGTCGGGACCGCCGGTAAGCGCAATCAGTCCCTCCTGGGCCGCCAGAACAGCCGCCAGCGGCACGTGCGGCGGCTCACCGGGTGCTGGCCCCAGATAGGCGCGCGATGCCAGCTGCATCAGGTTGGCGTAGCCTTCAGGCGTGGCCGCCAGCAGCACCAGTCCGGGCCGGCGCGGCGGCAGGCCTGAGCGGCTGGGCCGCTCATCGCCCGTGTCGACGGCCAGCGTGATGCCGCAGATCGGCTGGACGCCGGCGCCGGCCATCTTTTCGGAGAATTCCAGCGCCCCGAACAGATTGTTGGTGTCGGTCAACGCCAGGGCCGGCATGCGGTCCTTCAGCGCCAGCTTCTTCAGCTCGTCGATCCGCAGTGCGCCCTCGAGCAGGGAGAACGAGGAATGCACGTGCAGGTGCACGAAGCCGACATCGCCCAGGATCCGACTCATCCGATGGTCTCACGGGAAGGGAGCGGCATCGTGGTCGGCCGTTGCCCGCGGGTAAAGGCCCCATGCGCCGTCGGTTGGGGACAGGCCTGTTCAGGCGGCGAAGGCGTTCGCCCAGCACAACACCGTCCCGGCGAAAGCGGCCAGGGCGGCCAGTTCGGCGACGTCTTCAATGATGAGGCGCAGCATGGGTTCCCTCCCCCGTTGGATAACGGCTTTCAGCATGTTCCTGTTTTGTTCTTTTTGCAATCGACGGCGTCGCATCAGCCATCGTCACTGCGACTCAGGGTTAACCGGCGAGCGTCACGGCAGCTCGACCACGATTCCGTCACGGATCGTGACCCGGCGGTCCATGCGGCCAGCCAGGTCGAGATTGTGGGTCGCGACGATCGCGGCAAGGCCGGTCTCGCGGACCAGCCGGATCATGGTGTCGAACACGTGGCCCGAGGTGGTCGGATCGAGGTTGCCTGTAGGCTCGTCGGCGAGGAGAACGCGTGGCGCATTGGCCACCGCGCGGGCGATGGCGACCCGCTGCTGCTCGCCGCCCGATAGTTCCGACGGGCGGTGCGTCAGCCGCTCGCCAAGGCCCAGATAGGTCAGCAGGCCCTTCGCCCGTTCGGTGGCCTCGGCACGACCCAGCCCGCGGATGAGTTGCGGCAGCATGACATTTTCCAGCCCGGTGAACTCGGGCAGGAGATGGTGCGACTGGTAGACGAAGCCGATGTCGTTGCGGCGGATGGCGGTGCGCTCGTCATCGGGCAGCGACACGGTCGGGCGCTCGTTGACGTAGACCTCGCCGGCGTCGGGCTTCTCCAGCAGGCCTGCGAGCTGCAGGAGCGTCGACTTGCCGGTTCCCGACGGCGCGATCAGGGCGACCGACTGTCCGGCCCAAACGGCGAGATCGGCGCCCTTGAGGATGTCGAGCGTCGTCGCCGCCTCGCGGAAGCGACGCTCCACCCTGTAGAGATACAAAGCCGGATAGGCCTCGGTCATGGCGCTCACTCGTAGCGCAGCGCTTCGACCGGATCGAGCCGGGCGGCGCGCCACGAGGGATAAAGGGTGGCGACGAAGGACAGGATCAGGGCCATTCCGACCACGACCGCGACCTCGCGCGGATCGATCTCGGACGGCAGCTGGCTCAGGAAATAGAATTCGGCGGGGAAGATCGTGGCGCCGGTTAGCCCTGACACAACCTGGCGGATGGATTCCACGTTGAGACTGACCAGCAGGCCAAGTGCAAAGCCCGCCAGCGTGCCGACCACGCCGATGGCCGCACCGGTGATGAGGAAGATCCGCATGATCGAGCCGCGCGTCGCGCCCATGGTGCGCAGGATGGCGATGTCGGCGCTCTTGTCCTTCACCAGCATGATCAGGCCCGACACGATGTTGAGCGCCGCAACCAGGACGATCAGCGACAGGATCAGGAACATGACATTGCGCTCAACCTGCAGCACGCCGAAGAACGTCTTGTTGCGCTGGCGCCAGTCGGACAGGATCATCGGACGGGTCACCGCCCGTTCGATACCCTCCTTGGCCTCGTCGATCCGGTCCGGCTGCGCAAGGAAGACCTCGACGGCGCTGACATCGCCATTCTTGTTGAAATAGGCCTGCGCCTCCTGCAGCGGCAGATAGACGAAGCCGGCGTCGAACTCCGACATGCCGACCTCGAAGACATGCACCACCGGATAGGTCTTGATGCGCGGCGTGATGCCGAACGGCGTCTCGGCGCCGCGAGGGGCCGTCAGCGTCAGGCT
>JBMOJG010000742.1:0-2225 GCA_049316925.1 Alsobacter sp.
GCGCTCGGCATCGCTGCGCTGCCCTTCTTCCTGGGGCGCGGGCTGCCGCTGATCGCGATCCCGCAGGTCATCTTCGACTCGATGGATTCGTTCGTCCTGCTGGCCGTCCCGCTCTACGTTCTGGCCGGACGGATCATGATGCGCGGCGGCGTTGCGCGGCGACTCGTCGACTTTGCTGTGGCGCTGGTCGGCTTCCTGAAGGGCGGACTGGCCGCCGCCACCGTGCTGACCTCGATGCTGTTCGCCACCATCTCGGGCTCTTCGGCGGCAACGGCGGCGGCGATCGGCGCCACGCTGATCCCCGAGATGGAGCGCAAGAAGTATCCTCGTCCGTTCGCCGCCGCGGTGGTGGCCGCATCCGGCGAACTCGGCGTCATCATCCCGCCATCCGTGCCGATGGTGATCTACGCCGTGATCACCGGCGTCTCGATCTCGGACCTGTTCATCGCCGGCATCATCCCCGGCGTGATGATTGGGCTGTCACTGATCCTGACAATCATCGTCGTGTCGATACGGCGCGACTACGGCGACCGCGAACCCTTCGTGATCGGCCCTTACCTGGCCAACGTAGCGAAGGCGACGTCGCGGGCAACGCTGTCGCTCCTGCTGCCCTTCATCATCCTCGGCGGCATCTATGGGGGCATATTCACCCCGACCGAAGCGGCCGTCGTCGCGGTGTTCTACGCACTCGTTCTGGGCTGCTTCATCCACCGGGAACTGCCGCTGCGCGAGCTGCCCAAGATCTTCGCCGAGTCGGCCTTCACCTCCTCGGTGGTGATGATCATTGTCGGCTTCGCATTCGTGTTCGCCTATGCGTTGGCGCTCATGCAGGCGCCGCAGCACATCGCCGCCGGGATCAGGGCTGTCTCCGACGACCCAATGGTCTATCTGCTGCTGGTGAACCTGTTCCTGTTCGTCGTTGGCATGTTCATGGAGACGTTCGCGGCGATCATCATCCTGGCGCCCGTCCTCGCGCCGGTCGCGGTCCAGCTCGGAATCGATCCCGTCCACTTCGGACTCATCATGATCGTCAACCTGGCGATCGGGATGGTGACGCCTCCCGTCGGCGTCAACCTGTTCGTCGCTTGCGGCATCGCGAAGGTGTCGATGGAGCAGCTCATGCGGCCGCTCCTCGTGTTCCTCGTCGTACTCGCAATGAACATGCTGGTGATCACATACGTGCCCTGGCTGAGCCTCGCGCTCATCCGATAACCAAGGAGGAGACAGACATGAGCTTCATGACTCGCATTGGCCTGGCCATCGTCGGCATCACTGCCATGACCAGCGTCGCGCAGGCGCAGGCGCCCATCGAAATCAACGTCGGACACGTGCTGAGCGAGCGCAGCTTCTACCATGTGGCCGGACTCAAGTTCAAAGAGCTGTTGGAGGCTCGCTCCAACGGGCGGGTGAAGGTCAACGTCCAGTGTTGCGGTGCACTCGGTAACGAGGGCCGGATCATCCAGTCGATCCGCACGGGCGTTATCGACGCCGGCTTCAACGGGCTGGGCTCGCTCGAATCGACGATCGCGGAGTACCGCGTGCTGTCGCTGCCGCACCTGTTCGACAACCGCCCGCAGGCCGAGAAAATCCTGCGCGGCAAGGTCGGTGAGGACCTGCTCAAGCTGGTCGAACCGCACGGCATGCTCGGCCTCGGCTTCGGCGCGATCTTCGAGCGCCACATCGCGACGCGCGACCGGGCGATCAACACGCCGGCCGATCTGAAGAACCTGAAGATCCGCGTGCTGCAGACGCCGGGTTGGGTTCAGGCCTATATCGCGGTGGGCGCGCAGCCGACGCCGATGGCCTATGGCGAGGTGTTTCTAGCCATGCAGAACGGCGTTGTCGACGCGCTCGAAGTGTCGTCGGACGCGATGGTGGCGGACCGGTTCATCGAGGTGACCAAGCACTACGCGCTGACGCGTTTCCACCAGTCGACCACGATGTTCATCTACTCGCAGGCGAAGTTCAACGCGCTGCCGGCCGACATCCAGGCGATGGTGCGGGCGGTGACGCCGGAGGCCATCTCCGCGGGCCTCGACTTCCACAACAAATTCGGCGACGAGGCGCTGGTGGCTGTTCGCGCCAAGGGCATCACCGTGACCGAGCCGGCGATCGGCCCGTTCCGCGAAGCCTCCCGTCCATCCTGGGACATCATCCTGAAGGACGCCGGCCCGAACGGCCGCGCGCTCGCCGAGCAGATCGAGGCGGCGCGCAAGGCCTCCAAC
>JBMOJG010000743.1:0-2222 GCA_049316925.1 Alsobacter sp.
TCGGCGCTCATCTTCTTCTCCCGGTCCGCTTCTTCTTGTTTCGCTGTGGTGGTGGGCCGCTCTTCTTGCCCGAGGGCTTGCCTTCCCCATCACCGTCGCCATTGGATGAGGATGATGCCTTCTTTGACGAACCCTTGTCGGTGCCGGCGTCGCCCTTGGCCGCCTTGCCACCCTTGGCCTTGGTTCCAGACGACTTGGCCGCATCCCGCTCGGCCTTCTCGGCGCTGGCGGCGGCAGATGCATCCATCAACCTAGCCATGAACCCACCCGAGCCCTTCTTGGCCTCGCCCGGCTCCGGGGGCGATCCGGATCCTGACCCTGCACCGGCAACCACGGGTTTGAGGGGCGGGGATGTCTTCTTCACCACCCACTGCTGACCCACCGTCCAGAGGTTGGTCGTGATCCAGTAGACCATCAGGCCGGCCGGGAAGTTGATGATGAAGACGACGAAGATCAGCGGCAGCGCGAACATGATGTAGCGCTGCGTCTTGTCCATTGTCGGCTGCATCATCACGAGGCTCGAACCCAGCTGGGAGCCGACGTAGAGGACGATCAGGACGACGAGGACCGCGCCCGTTGCCTTGGCTGTCAGGTCCGGGATGAACAGGAACTTCTGGTCCGTTGAGCCGGGGACCTGGCCGCAGGCCACCTGGCTGACGGACTTGTTGATGCTCGCCGCGTAGCTCGTGATGTTCGGACAGATGTGCGGCTTGAGGTCCTGCTGGAGCATGTAGAAGAGGGAGATGAAGACGGGAGCCTGGGCCAGCAGCGGAAGGCATGAGGCGAGCGGGTTGATCTGGTTGTCCCGGTAGAACTTCATCATCTCTTCGTTCATCCGCTGGCGATCGCCCTTGTACTTCTCCTGCATCGCCTTGATCTCAGGTCCGAGCTCACGCATCGCCTGCATCGACCTGATCTGCTTGAGGGTCAAGGGGATCAGCGCCGCCCTGATGACGACCGTCATGACGATGATCGACAGGCCCCACGAAGGGATCACTGCGTGGATCCCGACGAGCAGCTTCTCGAAGACGGCGATCAGCGGAGCGAGCGCGTCGCTGATGATGTTCGCGGTTATGAACATGTTGCTCACCGGTTATGCACAGTGTCTGCGGGTGTCATTGGTTCAGGTCTGAACAGCCGCCGTTCGCTGACCCTGTCGATCCCTCCGGGACTCCACGGGTTGCACCTCAGGAGCCGCCAGGCGGCAAGGACCGATCCGCGGATTATGCCCAACTCCTCGATCGCCTGTGTCGCGTAGCGCGAACAGGACGGTTCGTATCGGCACCTTGGCGGCATCAAGGGAGAGATGATGCGAGTCCAGACGCGGA
This sequence comes from Alsobacter sp., assembly GCA_049316925.1. Lineage (GTDB taxonomy): Bacteria > Pseudomonadota > Alphaproteobacteria > Rhizobiales > Beijerinckiaceae > Alsobacter. The sequence goes on from JBMOJG010000743.1 coordinate 1,329, forward strand.
TCGGGGCGGTTGCCGCCCGCCTCAACAGGCCCGGGCTCTGAGATCGCTCGCTGCTCACTCGCCAACCTTGCCTGAATCGCCCTCTACCGCTGGCGATTCGCCGTCCTCACCGGAGACAACGCCGGCCTCGGCCAGGAGTTCGTCGAGCACGCCGGACAGCCCATCGAGGCCCTCCCGCTCAACGAATTCACTGACGCCGGCCCTCGCAACCACGACCACGTCCTGGCCGGGCGAGAGCACCTCGCCACGCTCTCCGAACGCCTCCCGGATGAGACGCTTGACACGATTGCGCTCGACTGCACCGCCGACCTTGCGGGACACGGACAGCCCAAGCCGCGATGGCTCGTCGTCCCCACGCGGGAAGGTGTGGACGACCAGGAACCTGTTCGCGTGGGACCTTCCGCTGCGGTAGACGCGGTCGAAGTCGGCGCTGCGGGTGATCCGCCCGCGACGACCCTGCGACGCGGCCACTAGACGGTCAGGCGCTTGCGGCCCTTGGAACGACGGCGGGCCAGAACACGGCGACCTGCCTTGGTCGACATGCGGGCACGGAAGCCGTGCGTCCTCGCGCGCTTGCGCTTCTTGGGCTGGTAGGTGCGCTTCATCTGGTCACAGAGTCTACAACCATGAGGCCGTCCGCGTCGGAGCGGCAAGTGGAGGGGGTGGCTGGGGCTCTCCCATCCCGCAGATCCGGGCCCGCAGACGAAAAGGCCGATAAATGCGCCAACGGCGCCGTGAACCCCATTGGTCCTTGACTACGCTCGCCACGGAGTCGAATCCTGGTCCTGACGGCCATGGATCCAACACGGGGATCACACTGAGCGAACTGGACAACATCTGGAACAGGATCCGCAGCGACCTTCGGGGCGCCGTGAGCGATTCCACCTTCCAAGT
>JBMOJG010000744.1:0-2221 GCA_049316925.1 Alsobacter sp.
GACGCGGCGATGCCGATCGCGTGGGTGAGGGTGGCGGGATCGAGCCCGAGCAGCAGCCCGCACGCCACCGCGCTGCCGATGGCCCCGACGGCGCCCGGCGGATGGAATACGAGCTTGCCGGGCTCGAACTGGCCCGAACTCAGCCGCAGGCGCTCCTGCGCCTCGACGCCCATCGCCAGCGCCTGCATCAGCCGCAACCCGAGCGGCACAGGGGAGGCCGGCAACCCGGCCTCGGCCAGCGCCAGGATCGCCGGCAGCACGGTGGAGAGTGAATGGTTGGCGGGGTTCCACATCGGCTCGAAGTCGAGCACATGCATGGCCGCGCCATTGACCCGCGCGGCGTCCGCCGGCGTTACCCGGCGCCGGTCGCCGATCAGCGTCGCCGACGGCCCGTCGGCGGGTGTCGCCGCCAGGCCGGCGAGGATGCGCGGCCCGGCCTCGCCGGCGCCGAGCGCCGCCACGGCCAGGCCGTCGAGCACCAGGGTTCGCGCCGCATTGGCGGCGGCCGGGTCGAGCCCCGCACGGTGGAGGCCGTCGAGCGTGGCGGCAAAGGCGGCGGTGAGGCTCATTCGGCGGCAGCCTGCTGGATCGTCGTGGACGCCGGGCTGCGATAGAGCACGACGCCCTCGAACATCCGCCGCTGCGTCCGGTAGAGGGCGCCGTGGATAGCCCTGGCCCGCGCCGGATCGCCGGCGTGCTCGACCTCCGCGTCGACCACGATGGTGCCCGAAGGATGCGCCACGGTGATCGGTCCCGTCACCGCACCCGTCACCGCCTGCGGGATCGAGCCCTCCACGCGGGTCGCGATGGCGAGGCAGGTGGCCCCGGTGACCGGCACCGCCCGGTGTGGCTGGCCCATGGACAGCATCCGCACCATCAGCGACATCGCCTCTGGAGCAATCGTCACGCCCGACAGCGTCCCCATGGTCGCTGGCGCACACACCATCGCAACCTTGGGGACGCTCGGAATCCGCGCCGCCGCGTCGAGGTCCGGCGCGATCCCCATCGCCACCGAGGCGGCACAGCGGATCGCCTCCATGCGCTGCAGGAACACGGGGTCGCGCTCCAGGGCGTCCGGCAACTCGCCACCCTGCTTGCCCAGTGCGGTGGCGTGGACGAACACGCACGGATTGGCCGCGTCCACGAGGCTTGCAGCCACCGGGCCAAGGCCCGGAATGTCGAGCATGTCCTGGGCGCGACCGGTCGGCAGCAGCCGGCCGGTCTTGGTGCCACCCGGATCGGTGAACTCCAGCCGCACCGGCGCGGCCGACCCGGCGACGCCGTCGATCGACAGGTCTCCATCCACCGCCGCGACGCCGTTCTCGACGCCGAAGCGGGCAATGATGATCTTGCCGGTGTTGGTGTTGTGCACGCGCACCACGGCCTCGCCATTCAGCGGCGCAGCCACGATCCCCTCGTCGACCGCGAACGGGCCGACGGCCGACGACATATTCCCGCAATTGCCGCTGTAGTCGACCGAGGCGGTCTTCACCTCGACTTGCGCGAACGTGTAGTCGATGTCGGCGTCCGGGCGCGTCGGCCGGCCGACGATGCAGATCTTCGAAACCGACGAAAGACCGCCGCCCATGCCGTCGAGCTGGCGGCCATTGGGATCGGGCGAGCCCATCACGGCGAGGAAAATCGGATCCCACGCGGCGGGATCGGCCGGCAGGTCGTCACGATTCAACACGACGGCCTTCGACGTGCCACCGCGCATGAAAGTGGCCTTGAGCCGGATCTGGGGCATCGTTCTCCTGCCAGCATACGTTTGTATACAGACCCCTACATCAATGCTATGGCGTTGTCGACGCGCATCCCCGCCGGCGACTTGTCGCTGCAGCAGGGCTGTATCGTGCTCAATGTTGGCGAAGCCGCGATTGGCCGCGCGCCGCAACCGCGGGAGGTGGACTTGACCGTCAATGCTGCCAGCTCCGACCGGGATCGCTACGCTTCCGCGGCTGACTACGCCTATGCGATGATCCGCAGCAGCATTGTCGAGGGTCGCTTCGAGCCCGGCCGCCGCATGCGCGAGATCGAGCTGGCCGACTGGCTCGGAATCAGCCGGACACCGACCCGCCAGGCGCTGTCACGGCTCGAGCTGGAGGGGCTGCTGGAGATGCGGGCACGGGTCGGCCTCGTCGTCGCGATGCTGGGCCTCGATGCCGTCGAGGAGCTCTACGACATGCGCTCGGCGCTGGAGGGCACGGCCGCCGGGCTGGCA
>JBMOJG010000745.1:0-2220 GCA_049316925.1 Alsobacter sp.
CCCTTGCCATCGAGATTGGGCGGGCGGGTTTCCATGCGGGCGACATGGGGCTGCTGCAGCTGCAGCTCGGCCGCGTCCTCGATGGTGATCAGGCGCTCGGTGGGCGCGATGAAGGCCGACAGCGCGTTGAGCATCGTGGTCTTGCCCGAGCCCGTGCCGCCCGACACGATCGTGGTGATGCGGGCATGGACGGCCGCGGCCAGCACCTCGGCCATGGGCGGGCGCAGCGCGCCGATGTCGACCAGCCGGTCGAGCGACAGCTTCGACTTGGAGAACTTGCGGATCGACACCAGCGGGCCGTCGACGCCGATCGGCCGGATCGCGCAGTTGAAGCGCGAGCCGTCGGGCAGGCGCGCGTCGCACAGCGGGCTCGACTCGTCGACGCGGCGGCCGACGCCGGCGACGATCTTCTGGATGATGCGCATCAGATGCGCCTCGTCCTTGAACAGCGACGGCACCTGCTCGAGCATGCCGCCGCGCTCGACGAAGACATTGGCGTGGCCGTTGATGAGGATGTCGGCCACCCGCGGATCGCGCAGCAGCGGCTCCAGCGGGCCGAGGCCGGTCATCTCGTCGAGGACCTCGCCGACAAAGATCTCCAGCTCGCGGGCGTTGAGCGGCAGGCGCTCGGCCACCACCCAGCCCGACACGATGCCGTGGATCTCGCGCCGCAGCTCGTGCTCGGGCAGCTTCTCCAGGGCCGGAAGGTTCAGCTCCTCGATCAGGCGCTTGTGCAGCCTGACCTTGGCCTCCAGCAGCCGCGCCTGTGCGGCGGACGGCGGCGGTTCGGCCGGCGTATTCGCCGGGGCGGGGGGCGACGCTGGCGCGGCCGGCGGAGGCAGGACAGGCGGCGCCAGAGGCGCATCCGGCCCTGCCGCGGCAGGGCTTTCGGTGGCGAGAACCGGCGGTGGCGGCGGCGGCGGTGCCGGCTCGGTCCGGGCAAGGCGGGCGCTGAACCGTCCCATCATCGTGCTGTCTCCGGCAGGATCGGGGTCATCTGGCGCGCGCCAGGTCGGCCTGGGCGCTGGTCACTACCAGCCGGCGCAGGTCGGCCGAGACATTGCTGCCGGCCTTGACCTCGTCGAGCGCCAGGCCGCGGTCGATGGCCTCACGCACCAGCGGATAGTTGTTGGCCACGGTGCCGGCGAAGAACCGTTCGAGGGCGCGCTCCAGGTCGGCGCGGCGAAGGCCGGTGCCGAACAGCAGCGTCTGCTGGAACCGGTTGACGATGACCTTGGGGTCGATCTCGGGCAGGCGCTCGACCAGCGCCTCGGCGAGGCGGCGGGCGTGGCGCAGGCCCGGCACGGTCATGTCGGTGACAATCCGGAGATGGTCGGCGCCGACCAGCACGTGCTCGGTCCAGGGATCGAAGCCGAGCGGCATGTCGACCACGACGTGGTCGACGCGCGCCGCCACGAGGTCGAGCAGGCGCAGCACGAAGGCGGCGGGAACGCTCGGCGGCTCGGCAGGACGGCCGCGCGCGGCGAGCACGGCGACACCCGAGCGGTGACGGCTGAGCATCACCTCGAGGAGCTGCTGGTCCAGGCGCTCGGGGTGGTGGGCGACCTCTTCGGGGCTCAGCCGCGGCTCAAGATCGAGATAGTCGGCACAGGAACCGGCGCGGAAGTCGAGATCGACGAGGCAGCAGCGGCTGTCCTTGTGCTCACGCTGCAGCAACATGGCGGTCTCGACGGCAAGGGTCGTCGTACCGACGCCGCCGGCGGCCGGCAGGAAGGCGTGGATCCGCCCACCCGAGGATGGCGCGTCACCGGCCCGCAGCGCCTGCACGCAGGCGCGCAGCACCTCGGACGGCGAGACCGGCTTGCGCAGGAAGTCGGCCACGCGGATCTGCAGGAACCAGCGCGCCAGGGCGTCGTCGAAGGCATCGGTCAGCACCACGACCGGTGCCCTTCCGGCGAGGCGCGCCATCAGGCCCTGCAGGGCGACCAGGCTCTCGCGGCGGCGGGATTCGAGATCGACGAGGACGGCGGCCACACCCTCGAGGTCGGCGGTGGCGCAGACCTGCTCGATCGGCTCGGCCAGCACGGTGACGGCGACCGCGCGAACCTGCGCCAGCGCCGCGGCCAGCGGCTCCAGCGAGGCGGCGTCGGCGCCGATCAGCAGCAGGGGGATGCGCTCGGGCGGGGCGGCTTGCAGCATGGTGAGCGTCACTGGACCGGTGCGGCCGGCGGGCGCCGGCTGCCGGCGCGTCGAGCGCGT
>JBMOJG010000746.1:0-2220 GCA_049316925.1 Alsobacter sp.
CGCGTAGGAAGGCCAAGCCCATGCTCGATCCAGCCCAGTTCGCCTCCAAGCCCGCGCCTGGCCGCTCCTGCGGCAGCTGTGCGCTGTGCTGCAAGGTCTATGACGTGCCCGTGCTGGAGAAGCCGGCCGGGTCCTGGTGCAAGCATTGCACCCCGGGAAAGGGTTGCGGCATCCATGAGACGCGTCCCGACCATTGCCGGGCATTTCACTGCCTGTGGATCACAACCGACTTTCTCGCGCCCGAATGGAAGCCGGACCGGTCCGCCTTCGTGCTGTCGGTGGACCCGGTGTCGCGCAACCTGCTGGTCCAGGTGGATCCGGGCCGGCCCGGCGCCTGGCGGGCGGAGCCCTATCTGCGGCAGTTCCGGATGTGGGCCGAGGCCGGCCTGTCGTCAGGCCGGCACGTGATCGTCTATGTCAACCGCAGCGCCACGGTGGTGTTGCCCGACCGCGAGGTGTCGCTCGGCATCGTCGAGGCGGGCGACAGGGTCGTGTTCAGCCGGACCATGACGCCGAATGGGCCCCGCATGGACGTGCGAAAGCAGTCGGGCTGAAACGGGGCGGCAGCCGCGCTCACTTCGGGTTGAGGAAGGCCTCCCACTGCCGCTCGCTGCCATGGAAGGCGTTGCGGTCGACATCGCCGCGGATGCCGGGCACGCGACCGGTCGTTGTGTACTGCCAGAAATGCCAGCGCCGGTCCGAGTAACGCTCGTGCGGCTCGGCCGCGACGCTGCGGATCCAGTAGGGGTAGTCGTTGAACTCGCCGCGCAGAACCTCCTCATGGAAGGTGATGTCGGTGTAGATGATCGGCCGCTTGCCGGTGTGGCGCTCGAGTTCGGTCAGCATCAGCCGGATCTTCTCCAGCGCGTCCGCCCGCGGCACCTTGCGCGGGCAGGTGACCGAGTGCCCGTTCCATTCCACATCGAGGACGGGGGGCAGGGCGTCGGGATCCTGCGGGATGTGCTGCACGAACCATTTCGCCTGCTCGTGGGCCGGCCGGCACCAGTAGACGAAGTGGTAGGCGCCCACCGGGATCCCGGCGGCCTTGGCGCCGGCCCAGTTGCGGGGGAAGGCCGGGTCGATATGGTCGCCGCCTTCCGTCGCCTTGATGAACACGAAGCGGGTGCCGGCCTCGCGCACCTGGCGCCAGTCGATGTCGCCCTGCCAGCGCGAGACGTCGATGCCGTGGATCGGCAACTCCTTGGCCTTGGCGACACCTGAATGAGGCTTGGCGTCACTCTTGCGGGAGTAGGGATCGGGCGCCACCGTGCAGCCGGCGGCCAGCAGGGTGGCGACGAGGGCGGCCGCTGCCGCAAGGGTCCTGATCGGGAATGCCAACGCCGCACGCCTCCGCTCCAGCCACAATCGTGGCGCCATTCCTCACCGATTCGATGAAAACCTTTAAGGAACCCGTAACCCGCTCCGCCTTGCAGGTCAGGCGAGGCCGAACCACACGGACGCGATGCCCAGAAAAGCAAAGAAGCCGACCACATCTGTCACCGTCGTGACGAACACGCCTGAGGCCACCGCGGGGTCGGCGCCGGAGCGATCGATGGCGATGGGGATGAGGATGCCGCCGAGCGCGCCGGCGACGAGGTTCACCACCATGGCGGCGCCGATCACGAGGCCCAGGTTCCAGTCCTGAAACCAGAGGGCGGCCACCGTGCCGGTGAGAAGGCCGAAGCCGACGCCGTTGATCAGGCCGACGCAGGTCTCGCGCAGGGTGACGCGCAGGATATTGGAGGTGCCGAGCTCCCGCAGCGCCAACGCGCGGACCGCCACCGTCATGGTCTGGGTGGCGGCGTTACCGCCCTGGCTGGCAACGATGGGCGCCAGCACCGCCAACGCGACCATCTTTTGCAACTCGCCCTCGAACAGTCCGAGCACGGAGGAGGCGAGGAAGGCCGTCAGCAGGTTGACGAACAGCCAGCCGAAGCGGCTGCGGGCGATCGACATCACCGTGTCGGACAGGGCCTCGTCGGCGCGCACGCCGCCCAGCGCCTTGATCTCGTCGTTGGCCTCTTCCTGCAGCACGTCGACCATGTCGTCGATGGTGATGACGCCGACGAGCCGGCCGGCCTCGTCGACCACCGGGGCCGAGACGAGGTTGTAGCGCTCGAACAGATGGGCGACCTCCTCGCTGTCGTCGGTCACCGTCACGCGCCGGCGGTCGGCGGTCATGATGCTGTCGATGGTTGCGTCGCGGCTGCTGCGCACAAG
>JBMOJG010000747.1:0-2220 GCA_049316925.1 Alsobacter sp.
CAGGATCGAAAACAGCTCGATGGCGGCGGGCATCCGACCCAGCGCCCTGTCGAAGGCCACCACCGCCCCGTCCGGGTCGGCGCTGCCGGCAAAGGCCTTCAGCAGCGGCGGCACGAGTTCGGTCAGCACCTCCCGGGCGCGGGCGCTGGTGACCGCCTGCCGGCGGCCAAAATGCCAGCCGCGCACCGTCTCGGCGACCGTCTCCGGGGCGGAAAACCCCATGCGGCGCAGGGTCTCGAGCGTTTGGGGATCATTGCTCGTACCGGTGAAGACGAGATCACCCTCGCCCGCGCTCAGATCGTCGCCCTTCTCGAACAGCCTCGCATAGTGCTTCTGGACGCGAGCGGCCCGGGTGGTGAGGGTCTTCGCAAAGGCCGGGAGACCGGTGAAGCCACAAAACCGCGCGAAGCGCGCCAGCCGTTCCGGATCGTCAGGCAGGCGTTGCGTCTGCTCGTCGTCGACCATCTGCAGCCGGTGCTCGACTGTCCGCAGGAACCGGTAGGCCTCGGCAAGCTCCGTCTCGGCCGCAGGCGTGATCCAGCCATCGACCTGCAAGGCCGTGAGCATGTCGAGCGTGCGGCGCCCGCGCAGTTCGAGACGCCGCCCGCCGAAGACGAGCTGCTGGGTCTGGACGAAAAACTCGATCTCGCGAATGCCGCCGCGGCCGAGCTTGATGTCGTGGCCGGCCACCGCGATGGCCTCGTGACCGCGCACCGCATGGATCTGCCGCTTCATCGCGTGGATGTCGGCAATGGCGGCGAAATCGAAGTATTTGCGCCAGATGAAGGGCGCCAGGTCGGCGAGGAATGCCTCGCCGATCGGCAGGTCACCGGCGACGGCCCGGGCCTTGATGAAGGCCGCCCGCTCCCAGTTCTGGCCCACCGTCTCGTAATACGCAAAGGCCGAGGGCAGCGCGATGGCGGTCGGCGTCGAAGCAGGGTCCGGCCGCAGCCGCAGGTCGGTGCGGAAGACATAGCCGTCAGACGTCCGTTCCTGCAGCAGCTTGACCATGCCGCGAACGAGGCGGACGAAGAACGGCGTGGCCTCGATGCCAGGTGCAAGCGGCGCACGCTCGGGGTCGAAGAACACCACGACGTCGATGTCGGACGAATAGTTGAGCTCGCCGGCACCGTGCTTGCCCAGTGCCAGCACGACGACACCGCAGCCCAGTGCCGGATCGTTGGGATCAGCCAGCTGAATGCGGCCGGCGTCGGCGGCCTCGCGCAGCAGGAAACGGACGGCGCAGGCGGTGGCGGCATCGGCGAAGCCGGCAAGCGCCTGCGTCACCGTCTCCACGTCCCAGCAGCCGCCGATATCGGCGAGGCCGACGAGCAACGCCAGTTCCTGCTTGGCAAGCCGCAACGACCGCATCAGGCCCGCCTCGTCGGCCGTGTTCAGCCAAAGGTTGGCCGTATAGGCGATCAGCTGATCCCGTCTGATCTCCGGGTCATCTGCCAGAAGCGCATGCAGCCGCGGAGGATCGGCGCTTGCGAGGCGCCAGAGGAAGGGAGAATGATCAGCCAGCCCCAGCAGCAGGTCGCGCACGACTGATGAAGACGCCACAAGCTCGCGAAACGCTCCGGATGCACCGGGGTGGTCAAGGCAGTCTGACAGGCGACGGCGGGCGGTCTTGGCGTCGGACAGGCGCGGCGCGGAGCGGATCGCCGCGCCAAGCGATGTGTCTTTACCCTCCCCCGTCATGCAGTCCCCCAGGCCGGGCTGGAAGCGCCAGGATGGCGCGCAGTCCCGGCGCGTTGTCCTCCAGGCGCAGCGTGCCCCCATGCAGCCGCGCCACCGCCGCGGCAAGGGAGAGGCCCAGGCCGAAGCCGGGCCGCGAACGCGCTCCCTCCAGGCGGACGAAGCGGTCGAGCACCCGGCCGCGATCCGCCTCGGGGATTCCCGGGCCGCGATCCGCGACGACGATCTCCACCCTATCGCCGTGAACTGCCGCTTTGACAAGCAGTTCGGGGGCGTTCGCCACAGGACCGTCATCGGCACCCGCCCGTGGCGCATGCTTGATGGCGTTGTCGACAAGGTTGGCAAGGGCTTGCCCGATCAGCTCGCGCGACCCGTGCACAGGCAGCGTGGCGGGAACATCGAGCCGCAATGGCACGCCGGCCTCCTCGGCGACCGGTTCGTAGAGCTCGACCATGTCGCGGACGACCTCGGACAGGTCGAAATCGGCCATGCCGTCGCGGCTGCTGCCGGCCTCGGCGCGGG
>JBMOJG010000748.1:0-2214 GCA_049316925.1 Alsobacter sp.
CAGTACCGCGAGATGGCCGCCTTCGCCCAGTTCGGCGGCGACCTCGACGCCACGACGCAGCGCCTGCTCAACCGTGGCGCGCGCCTGACCGAGCTTCTCAAGCAACCGCAGTTCTCGCCGCTGCAGATGGAAGAGCAGGTCGCGGTGATCTATGCGGGCGTCAACGGCTATCTGGACACGCTGCCGGTCAATCGGGTTCGCGCCTTCCAGGATGGCCTGCTCAGCACGCTGCACGCCAACCACAAGGGCCTGCTTGATGCGATCCGCACCTCGAAGGACCTCTCCGACGACTCGGGCAAGGCGCTGAAGGGCGTCGTGGACGCGTTCGCCAAGTCATTCACCTGATCCGGCCCGAAAAGAGGGGCCTGCCATGGCATCGCTGAAGGACCTGCGCAACCGCATCGCCTCCGTCAAGGCGACGCAGAAGATCACCAAGGCCATGCAGATGGTCGCGGCGGCCAAGCTGCGTCGCGCCCAGCTCGCGGCCGAGGCCGCCAGGCCCTATGCGGAGCGCATGAACGCCGTGCTGGCGAATGTCGCCGGTGGCATCGCGCCGGGTTCCAACGCGCCCCGGCTGCTGTCGGGCACCGGCAAGGACCAGACCCATCTTCTGATCGTGTGCACGGCCGAGCGCGGCCTGTGCGGCGGCTTCAACTCGTCCATCGCCCGGCTTGCCCGCGAGCACACGCTTGCGCTGCAGGGCCAGGGCAAGACGGTGAAGATCCTGTGCGTCGGCAAGAAGGGTACCGACGTGCTCAAGCGCCAGTTCAGCCGGCAAATCATCGAGAGCATCGAGCTGCGTGGCCTGAAGTCGATCGGATACGCGGATGCGGACGCCATCGGCCGCAAGGTGCTGGGCCTGTATGACGCCGGCGAGTTTGACGTCTGCACCCTGTTCTTCTCGCAGTTCCGGTCGGTGATCCTGCAGGTCCCGACAGCCAAGAAGCTGATCCCGGCGGATATTCCGGCGGCCACGCCGGGTGCTGCGGCGGCGTCCTACGAGTACGAGCCCGACGAGGGCGAAATCCTTGCCGACCTGCTGCCGCGCAACATCTCCGTGCAGATCTTCCGGGCGCTGCTGGAGAACGGGGCATCCGAGCAGGGCGCGCGGATGAGCGCCATGGACAGCGCCACCCGCAATGCAGGCGAAATGATCAAGAAGCAGACGATGACCTACAACAGGACACGTCAGGCGATGATCACGAAGGAACTGATCGAAATCATCTCGGGCGCGGAAGCGCTCTGAGGCAGGACCGAGGACCAAGACCATGGCCAACACCCCCACCGGACGCGTCACGCAGGTGATCGGCGCTGTCGTCGACGTGCATTTCGACGGCCACCTCCCCGAGATCCTGAACGCCCTCGAGACGACCAACAACGGCCAGCGGCTGGTGCTTGAGGTTGCCCAGCATCTCGGCGAATCGTCGGTGCGCACCATCTCGATGGACACAACCGAGGGTCTGGTCCGCGGGCAGCAGGTCACCGACACCGGATCGCCGATCAATGTCCCGGTAGGTCCCGGCACGCTCGGCCGCATCCTGAACGTCATCGGCGAGCCGATCGACGAGGGTGGCCCGGTCGACATGGAGGGCATGCGCCCGATCCACGCGGCTGCCCCGTCCTATGCTGAGCAGTCCACGGACGCGCAGATCCTCGAGACCGGCATCAAGGTCGTCGATCTGCTCGCCCCCTACGCCAAGGGCGGCAAGATCGGCCTGTTCGGCGGTGCAGGCGTGGGCAAGACCGTGCTCATCCAGGAACTGATCAACAATGTCGCCAAGGCCCATGGCGGCTACTCGGTGTTCGCCGGTGTTGGCGAGCGCACCCGTGAGGGCAACGACCTCTACCATGAGTTCATCGAGTCCGGCGTGAACAAGAAGGGCGGCGGCGAAGGCTCCAAGTGCGCGCTCGTGTTCGGCCAGATGAACGAGCCGCCGGGCGCCCGCGCCCGCGTCGCGCTCACCGGCCTGACCATCGCCGAAAACTTCCGCGACAAGGGCCAGGATGTGCTGTTCTTCGTCGACAACATCTTCCGCTTCACCCAGGCGGGTTCGGAAGTGTCGGCTTTGCTCGGCCGCATCCCTTCGGCGGTGGGCTACCAGCCGACGCTCGCCACCGACATGGGCGCGCTGCAGGAACGCATCACCTCGACGAAGAAGGGCTCGATCACCTCGGTGCAGGCCATCTACGTGCCCGCCGACGACCTGACCGACC
>JBMOJG010000749.1:0-2213 GCA_049316925.1 Alsobacter sp.
GCGACGGCAAATTCGCGGATGGTGAGGGCCCCCGGCCCGCTCCGCCCGGTCAAAACACCCAGTCGAGCGAGGCAGACAGCGACTGCGCGGATCTGGCCATCACGAGCACGCTCTGGTCGCCGAGCTCCAGGAGCGCACCTTCGGGCGTGTCACGCAGCGTCCCGGCTGAGCTCGCGTATCCGCGAAGTTCGATGCGATCGACGCCGGCGGTGAAGTCGGTCACCACGTCGCGACCGGCTTCGCCACGCACGAACACGAAGCGATCGCTGCCGCCCCCGCCTGTCAGCACGTCGTTGCCGGCGCCGCCGAACAGCCTGTCGTTGCCAATGCTGCCGATGATCCTGTCGGCGCCATCCCCGCCATGGGCGGTCATGCGGCTTTGGGCGTTCCCGCTGGACCAGCCCGTGATGGTGTCAGCGCCGCCGCCAGCGCGCACCTCGAAGGTGGTGTCGCGGCCCCTCACCCAGGCCTGGGGGTTGCTGATCGTGATGACGTCCGCGCCGTCGCCGCCCTCCACCAGCCCGTATTGGCTTCGGCTGATCTCCACCGTGCTCGCCCCCCGGCCGGCCAGGCGCAGTTCCACCATGGTCATCGCACTGAGGGTGAAAGCTCCGCCATCGTCGTCGACCACCTTGACGTTGAGGCCGTACCAGCCGTTCGAGTTCCGCGCCGCGTAGCTGTCCTCGGCCCGGTTATTGTCCAAGCGCAGGTCGATCCAGCCCTGCGCGGAGGCGAAGGACAGGTCTTCCGGGCGAAGCAGCAGCTTGCCCGTCGTGTCGGCCAGGTGCGTCCAGCGGTCGGCATCGGCCGCCATGCCGCCCGGCGTCAGCGCACCGACGCTGTAGGTGACCAGCGGGGCGTTGGCGCTGTCGGTCGCGGCGGGCTGGCGGCCTGCCTCGCCGGGCTTGAGCTCGTAGACGCGCACATAGTCGATCTGGAGATTGCCCACAGAGGCGCCCGGCGCGCCTGGCTCCGCCACCCTGCCGGCCCAGGACCCGCCGAGATTGTAGTTGAGGATGGCGTACATCGGCTTGTGCTGGCCGTGGTTGTAGACGACGTTGGTCATCTCTCCGTTGACGAACCACGCGATGCGGTCCTGCGTCCACTCGACTCCATAGGTGTTCCACGCCGAATGGTCGATCGGCACCCAATTGCCCATCTGGTAGATCATGCCCGGCTGCCGACCGAGCTGCTCCATGATGTCGATCTCGGGCGGCCAGGAGTGGTCCACCGGCAGCAGCCAGAAGGCGGGGAAGCCGCCAGCCCAGTCGGTGACCTTCATGCGCGCTTCGAAATAGCCATATTGCTGGGCGAAGGTGCCCTCGGTGGTGATGACGCCCGAGGTGAAGGCCCGGCCGCCGAACTGCGGGGCGAGGTCGGGGCGCCAGTTCCCGTTGATGGTCAGCGTGCCGTCGCCCAGCGAGAAGGGATCCACGCCGGGACCACCTCTGTTGGTGTCCATGAACACGGATTCCTGACCGAAGCCGATGCGGGTGCCGTCGCCCTGCGACATGCGCGTCCGCCAGGTTCCGCCATCCGCCCCTGTGCTGCCGTTGAAGCGTGAGAAGGTGTTGAACTCATCCGCGAAGGTCAGCTGGTAGCGGCTGATGTCCACGGTGAATTCGAAGTCGGCGGCGGTGAGTTGGGCGGCCTTCCTGCCCTGGAGCGTCAGCGTGTCGCCGCTCGCGGTGCGCAGCACCGCGCCAGCCGCGCTGTCCGAGAGCGCGACGCGAACCGCGTCGAAATCTCGGAAGCCCGAGACGAGCCGCACCTTGTCCGCGCCCGGCGTGAAGTCCGTCACCACATCTTGGCCGTAACCGATGCCGAAGGAGAAGCGGTCCTTCCCCCCGCCGCCGGTCAGCACGTCGTTGCCGCCGCGGCCATCCAGCCAGTTGTTGGCGTTGCTGCCGACCATGAAGTTTGCAAGCTCGTTGCCGATCGCCGACGGGCCGCCCGCGTCGCCGAGGAGGAGGATATGCTTGCCCTGCAACGGACGATTGCTGTGGTTCGTGATGGTCACGTTCTCGACATTCGCGGGCAGGACCAGGGTGCCCAACGCCCCGTACATTATGGTGTCGACGCCCTCGCCGGGGCGCTCGATCACCGTCGTGCGCCCGCCGGCATGGTACCAGTCGTCGCCCCTGCCGCCATGCATCGCGTCGGCGCCGCCGTTCGGGTAGCACATCGGGCCAGGTTCAGCGCCGGCACTTCGC
>JBMOJG010000750.1:0-2210 GCA_049316925.1 Alsobacter sp.
CATGGTGCCGAGCGCACTGGCCTTCGGGGAGGGCGGCGAATTCCGGGCGCCGATGGCCGTCGCGGTGATCGGCGGGCTGATCGTGTCGACGCTGCTGTCGCTGGTGTTCGTGCCGGCGGTGTTCCTGGTGATGGACGATGTCGGGCGCGGCCTCAACTGGCTGTTCGGCCGTTTCATTGGTGCGGTCGACGAACCGCCGGACGACGAGCAGGCTCACGCGCAGGGCCTCCCCTCCGCTGCCGCCAAGCCGCCGGTGCGTCTGGCCGCCGAATAGCCGGCCGGCGCCAAACCGCACCGTTTTGCAACGCCGATTGCCACTGACTGGGTGGTTCGACTACGGTTGCGGCGAAGGACGGACCGGCGAGGCCGGCTGTCCGCGCGCCCGGCGGTCCGCGCCGTGGCGATCCGACAAGACGTACGCTGGGAGGTTGCTCGATGATTCACCTGCGGTCCCTTGCCGCCGCCGCGCTCGCTTGCGGCGTGGCGTTCGCCACGCCCGCCGTCGCGCAGACGACGCTGCGTATGACCTGGTACTCGGACGGCAACGAAGGCGAGGTCGTCAAGGACCTGCTCGGCCGCTTCGAGGCTGCCAATCCGGACATCAAGGTCGTGCTCGACCAGGTGCCCTTCAAGGCGATCAACGAGAACCTGCCGGTGCAGCTCGCCGCCGGCGAGGGGCCGGACATCGCCCGCGTCGTCGATCTCGGCGGCGTCGCCAAGTTCATGCTCGACCTGCGGCCCCACCTGAAGGACGCCGCCTATTTCGAGAAGAATTTCGGCCCGTTCCTGCCCTGGATGCGGCTCGAGGGCGACAAGACCTCGATCCCAGGCTTCATGACGCAGCTCACCGTCACGGGTCCGTTCGTCAACAAGACGCTGTTCGAACAGGCCGGCGTGCCGCTGCCGGGCGACAAGGCGACCTGGGCCGACTGGGCCAAGGCCACCAAGGCCGTCGCCGACAAGGTCAAGGCGCCGTTCCCGATCGCGGTCGACCGCTCCGGCCACCGCTTCCTCGGCATGGCAATCTCCTCGGGCGCCAAGATGTTCGACGCCAAGGGCGAGCCTGCCGTCATCGACGACGGCTTCAAGTCAGCCGCCCAGATGGTGGTGGACTGGCACAAGTCCGGCGTGATGTCGAAGGAGCTCTGGGGCTCGGTGTCGGGCGCGACCTACAAGGGCGCCAACGACGAGTTCAAGAACGCCCAGGTGGTGATGTACATGTCGGGCTCGTGGCAGATCGCCCAGTTCGACAAGACCATCGGCAATGCCTTCGACTGGGTCGCGGTTCCCAACCCCTGCGGCGCCGGTGGCTGCACCGGCATGCCGGGCGGTGCCGCGCTGGTCGGCATCAAGACCACCAAGAACCCCGCCGCCGTGGCGCGCGTGATGGAGTACCTGGCCAGCGAGCCGGTGCTCGGCGAGTTCTACTCGCGCACGCTGTTCGTGCCCGGCCATATCGGGCTGTCGGCCAAGGGTATCGAATATCCGAGTGCCAGCCCGCTCGCCAAGGCGGCGCTCGGCACCTTCGGCAAGCAGGTGGCCCAGGTGTCGCCGGTGGCGTTCGCGCTGCAGGGTTTCACCTACAATCGCATCATCTTCAACGCCGTGATCAGCCGCGTCGGCCAGGTCGTGTCGGGTGAGGCGACGCTGGACGAGGCCTACAAGCGCATCGAGCAGGACGTCGCGCAGCAGATCGCCGAACGAAAGAAGTAGGACACGCTGGCGGACGACGCCAAACGGCACCGCCCGCCCTTTACCCGAGACGCCGACCGCTTCCGCCCGTCCCGGGGCTTTCCGGGACGGGGCAATCCGACCCCTGACCGGACGCCCGACGAGCACTGGGCGCCGCGGCTTGGATCGGCCCCCTCCAAGGACGCATGCCATGGCAGCCCAGCGCCTGCCCCTGCCGAACCCGGTTGCGCGGCTTCACCGCTGCAAGCCGGTGACCGGCTGCGGCTTGGCCGCTGCGCGGCACGGTCGATGACGCCCGGCCCCCGCCCCGGCGAGGCGGCCGGCGCGCTCCTGGCGCTGCCGTTCTCGCTGCTGATGCGGGCCTTTGATGCGCCGATGCGGGCGCTGCAGACCCGCATCGGCCAGCGGCGGATGCCCTACCTGTTCCTGCTGCCGAACCTGCTGTTCTTCGGCACCTTCGTGTTCCTGCCGCTGATCATCAATGTCGGCTATTCGCTGACCGGCGGGGCGAAGCTCTA
>JBMOJG010000751.1:0-2210 GCA_049316925.1 Alsobacter sp.
GCATCGGCGGTGATCGCCCTTGCGCTGCCCGGCTTGGCGGTGGCCGACGGCCTCCTGCCGCTGGCGCTGCTGCTGATGGTGTTCGGCGCAGGGCTCGGCCTGATCGACATCGCCATCAACATCCAGGCCCTGATCGTCGAGCGCGCCAGCGGCCGGCGGATGATGTCGGGCTTCCACGCCCGCTTCAGCCTCGGCGGCATCTGTGGCGCCGCTGGCGTCGCGGCCCTGCTGGCGGCCGGCGCAACGCCGCTTGCCGCCGCCCTGGCGGCATCCGCCGCGACCGCGGTGGCCGCCGCGTTCGCTGCGCCGGCCCTGCTGCCCTATGGCAGCCCGCATGACGGCGCGGTGTTCTCGCGACCGCGCGGCGCCATCCTGCATGTCGGCCTGCTCTGCTTCGCCGTGTTCCTCGCCGAGGCCGCGGTGCTGGACTGGAGCGCCGTGTTCCTCACCGGCTCGCGCAACGTCGCTGCGGCCCATGCGGGCTTCGCCTATGCGGCCTTCGCCGCCGCCATGACGCTCGGCCGGCTCACCGGTGACCGGGTCGTGCAGCATCTGGGCGGGCGCCGCGTGGTGGTGCTGGGCGCGCTCTGCGCCGCCTTCGGCTTCGCCATCGCCACGGCCGTGCCGGCCTGGCAGGCCACGGTGCTGGGCTGCCTGCTGGTCGGGCTTGGCTGCGCCAACATCGTGCCGGTGCTGTTCACCGGCATCGGCCGCCAGACCGCCGTGCCCGAGAGCGTGGCGCTGCCGGCCGTGTCGACCATCGGCTATGCGGGCATCCTGATCGGCCCGGGGCTGATCGGCGGCGTCGCCCCCCTGTCGAGCCTGCCCGCCGCCTTCGGCCTGCTCGCCCTGATGCTGCTGGCCGTCGCCGCCTCCGCCAGGTCCCTGCGCCTCTAGGCCGCCATCGCCCCGGCCCCGGCTCAGGCGGGAAACTGCTCCATCAGCCGGTCGACGATCGGGTCGGCCCCGAACCGGATCGGGTCGGTGGCGGGCAGGCCGTACTCCCCGGCCAGCCGCCTGACGACGGTGATGGCCTCGGCCTCGCCCAGCCGCTCGGTGTTGACGGCGATGCCGACGCAGCGGATCGCCGGGTTGGTCAGCCGGCCGAGCATCACCGTGGCGTCGATGACATCGTCGATCGACGGGATCGGCGTCTCGACCCCACGCATCGTCCGCCGCGTCGGCTCGTGGCAGACCACGAAGGCATCGGGCTGCGACCCATGCAGCAGGCCGAGCGTCACCCCCGAGAACGAGGGATGGAACAGCGATCCCTGGCCCTCGATCACGTCCCAATGGTCCGGATCGGCCGCCGGTGCGATCCACTCGACGGCGCCGGCGATGAAATCCGCCACCACCGCGTCGATGGCGACGCCGCGGCCGGAGATGAACACCCCGGTCTGGCCGGTGGCCCTGAAGGTGGCGGCAAGGCCGCGCCGCTGCATCGCCGCCTCCAGCGCCAGCGCGGTGTATTTCTTGCCGACCGAACAATCGGTACCGACGGTGAGCAGCCGCCGGCCCGGCCGCGGCGTGCCCTTGCCGGTGGCAAAGGTGCGGTCGGAAATCCGCACGTCGTGCAGTTGCACCCCGTGCCGGGCCGCCGCCTCGGCGATGGCCGGGATGGAGCCGAGCCGCACATGCAGGCCCGACGCGATGTCGAGCCCGGCCTCGATCGCCGCAACGATCGAACTGATCCAGGCCGGCGCCAGCACCCCGCCGGCATTGGCCACCGCCACGACCAGTGTCCGGGCTCCCTTCTCCCTGGCCTGCGCCAGCGTCAGGTCAGGCGCGCCAAGGTCCGCGCCGCAGCCAGGAAGCCGGAACTGCCCGACACACCAGTCCCGGCGCCAGTGATAGAGGCCATGCGCAACCTTGGCGGCGAGTTGGTCCTGGACATCGCCGAGGAACAGGAGATAGGGGCGCTGCAGTTCCATGGGTTCCTCGCACAAACACGACCAGCGGCGACCGGCGACCCTGCCGGCGGGTCCGTGGCTCCGCTCGACCGCATCATGCCATGGCGCCGGGCGCGGTCGAGAGGGGGAATGCAGGCCGGCCGGTCGTTACGGCTCAAGCACCGTCCGGCGCATCGGTCGCTCGCGTCAGAACGACCGCGGCAGGCCGAGCACGTGTTCGGCCACATAGGCGAGGATCAGGTTGGCGGAGATCGGCGCCACCTGGTAGAGCCGCGTTTCACGGAACTTGCGCTCGACGTC
>JBMOJG010000752.1:0-2209 GCA_049316925.1 Alsobacter sp.
ATCGTGGCGATGGACCCCTACACGGGACGTGTCTACGCCATGGTGGGCGGCTTCTCCTTCGATCAGTCGAAGTTCAACCGTGCGACCCAGGCGCAGCGGCAGCCCGGATCGTCGTTCAAGCCGTTCGTCTATGCGACGGCGCTGGACAATGGTTACACGCCATCGTCGATCGTGCTCGACGCACCGATCGAGGTCGACCAGGGTGCTGGCCAAGAGGTGTGGCGGCCGGAGAACTATGACGGGAAGCCGGCTGGCCCGCGGACGCTGCGCTACGGCATCGAGCATTCCAAGAACCTGATGACCGTTCGGCTGGCACAGGACGTCGGGATGCCGCTGATCTCCGAATACGCCAAGCGCTTCGGTGTCTACGATGACATGCTGCCGGTGCTGGCCATGTCGCTGGGCGCCGGAGAGACGACGGTCATCCGGATGACCGCCGCCTATTCGATGTTCGTCAACGGCGGCAAGCGCATCAAGGCGTCGCTCGTGGATCGCATCCAGGACCGTTGGGGCCAGACCATCTTCCGCCACGACGAGCGCGAGTGCATTGCCTGTGATGCCGACAAGTTCGCCAATCAGAACGAGCCGCGCCTGATCGACAAGCGCGATCAGGTTCTCGACCCGCTGACCGCCTATCAGGTCACCTCGATGCTCGAAGGGGTGGTGCAGCGTGGCACCGCCCAGGTCGTCAAGGAGGTCGGCAAGCCACTGGCCGGCAAGACCGGCACCACCAACGAGGCCAAGGACGTGTGGTTCGTCGGTTTCTCGCCGGATCTCGCTGTCGGAGTCTACATGGGCTACGACAAGCCGCGCTCGCTCGGCACTTCGGCGACGGCCGGCCAGTATGCCGCACCGATCTTCCGCGACTTCATGAAGCTGGCGCTTGCCGACAAGCCTGCAACGCCGTTCCGGGTGCCGCCAGGCATCAAGCTGATCCGGGTGTCAGCGGGCACCGGCATGCGTGCCGGCGGCGGCGATGGCGGCCTGCTAGAGGCGTTCAAGCCCGGCACCGCACCGCCCGACACCTATTCGGTAATCGGCGAGGCGGGTGGTCGACCCCTGTCGGTGTCGCCGGAAGCCGACCGCGCCGTGGGCAGAGGGACCGGCGGCCTCTACTGACAGCGACCGCTGCCGCGCTTTACAGCGCGGCGCGCCGCCGCTATCGCTGCGCAATCCCGGCGGGGCCTGTTCCGCCCTTCTTTTCCGAGTGACCATGCGCGCCGAGATCGAACAGCTCGTCGAGACCGCCAAGCAGTCCGTGGGACTGCTGAGGAGGCATCTTTGACTTCGATACTGCAACACGACGCCTTGCGGAGCTGAACGCCCGCGCCGAGGATCCCGACCTTTGGAACGATGCCGACGCGGCCCAGAAGGTGATGCGCGAGCGCACCGACCTGGAGGAGCGCATCCAGTCCATCAGCCGTCTCGAGACCGAGCTTGACGATGCCCTGCTGCTGATCGAGCTGGGCGAGGCCGAATCGGACGAGACGGCGGTGGGCGAGGGCGAAGCGGCCCTCCGCGCGCTGCAGGCCGAGTCCGCCCGCCGACAGGTCGAGACGCTGCTGTCGGGAGAGGCCGACCAGAACGATACCTTCCTGGAGGTCCACTCCGGCGCCGGCGGCACCGAGAGCCAGGACTGGGCCAACATGCTCATGCGCATGTACACGCGCTGGGCGGAGCGCCGGAAGTTCAAGGTCGACATCATCGACATGGCGGATGGCGAAGAGGCCGGCATCAAGGGCGCCACCCTGCAGATCAAGGGCCACAACGCCTATGGGTGGCTCAAGACCGAGTCAGGCGTCCATCGGCTCGTGCGGATCTCGCCCTTCGATTCAAATGCCCGTCGGCACACCAGCTTCGCGTCGGTCTGGGTCTATCCGGTCGTCGACGACCGGATCCAGATCGACGTCAAGGAAAGTGACTGCCGCATCGACACGTTCCGGTCTTCGGGAGCGGGCGGTCAGCACGTCAACACCACAGATTCGGCGGTCCGCATCACCCATATCCCCACCGGAATCGTGGTGGCGTGCCAGCAGGAACGCTCGCAGCACAAGAACCGCGCCAAGGCGTGGGACATGCTGCGCGCGCGCATGTACGAAGCCGAATTGAAGCGGCGCGAGGAGAAGGCGAACGCCGAGGCTGCGTCGAAGTCCGACATCGGCTGGGGCCACCAGATCCGCTCCTACGTGCTGCAGCCCTACCAGATGGT
>JBMOJG010000753.1:0-2205 GCA_049316925.1 Alsobacter sp.
AGGTGCGCGGCTCCGCCCAGAGCCTGATCCGCTACGCCAAGACCAGCGGCGCGGCGCTAATCCTCGTCGGGCATGTCACCAAGGACGGGCAGATCGCCGGTCCGCGCGTCGTGGAACATATGGTCGACGCCGTGGCGAGCTTCGAGGGCGATGGCGCCCACCATTTCCGCATCCTGCGGGCGGTGAAGAACCGCTTCGGGCCGACCGACGAGATCGGCGTGTTCGAGATGACCGGGGCCGGTCTCGCCGAGGTCGCGAACCCGTCGGCGCTGTTCCTGGCCGGCCGTGACACCGCCTCTCCCGGCACGGCTGTGTTCGCCGGCATGGAAGGCACCAGGCCGCTGCTGGTCGAGTTCCAGGCGCTGGTTGCGCCGAGCTCGCTCGGCACGCCGCGGCGCGCCGTCGTCGGCTGGGACCCAAGCCGGCTGTCCATGGTGATGGCCGTGCTGGAGGCGCATGGCGGGCTGAAGCTTGGCCAGCACGACGTCTACCTCAACGTCGCCGGGGGCATGCGAATCGGAGAGCCGGCGGCAGACGTCGCCGCGGCCGCGGCGCTGGTCTCCTCGCTCTCCGGCGTGGCCCTGCCGCACGACCGGGTCTACATGGGGGAGATCGGGCTCACAGGGGCGCTGCGGCCGGTCGGCCAGGCGGCGTCCCGCCTCAAGGAGGCGGCGAAGCTGGGCTTTTCCTCGGCCCTGATGCCCAGAGCGGGCCTGGACGGAGCCGGCCGGCCGCCGATTCGCGTCGAGGCGGCCGGCGACGTGGCTGACCTCGTCGCCGGCATTGCCGCCGGCGGTGGACGGCGCGGCGGCGGGCGGGGAAAGCCGGATGACGCGTGAAGCCCCAACGCGTATAAGGGCGCTCTGTCAGCTGGTCCTCATCGTCGAGTTCCCATGAACAATCTGCCCGTCTCCGCGCTTGATCTTGTCGTCATGGGTATCGTGCTGATCTCGGCGCTGCTCGCAGCCGTGCGTGGCTTCACCCGCGAGGTGCTCGCCATCGGCTCATGGATCGCAGCGGCTGCGGCCGCATACGCGCTGCACCCGGCCCTGCTGCCCTATGCCCGCTACTACATTCCCAACGCCAATCTGGCGCTGGCCGCCGCGATCGCCGCAGTGTTCCTCGGTACGCTCGTGGTCGTGTCCTTCATCACCGTGAAGGTCTCGGACATGATCCTCGACAGCAAGATCGGCGCGCTTGATCGGACGCTCGGCTTCCTGTTCGGGGCGGCCCGCGGGCTACTGATCGCGGTCATCGCCTTCGTGTTCTTCGACAAGCTCGTCGGCGAAAAGCAGCAGCCCGACTGGGTACGCAACGCAAAGTTGCGGCCGGTTCTGAAAGAGACGGGCGACCAGATCATTGCGATGCTGCCTGACGATCCGGAAGGAATGTTCGCCAAATGGAAGGCCCGCAAGCGCCTGGATGGTGACCCGAGCGAACCTCCTGCTGCTCCCTTGACCACCCCCGGCCAGAAGCGCACCGAGAGCGAGACATCGCCAACCTACAAGAAGGCCCAGCAGCAGGGCCTCCAGCAGCTGGTGGAAACGTCCGCGGCGGGTACGTCGAAGCGTTGACGGGTCCGCGCTCGCGGACCATATGAGGACCGTGATGAACGCGCGCGACGGACGCGCCGATGCTTGCGTCGGCTCCGAAATGCATGGCGACTTCGATCCCGAGGCGGACCGCCTGCGCGAGGAGTGCGGGGTTTTCGGCATCTACGGCCACCCGGATGCCGCAGCCATCACCGCTCTCGGCTTGCACGCCCTTCAGCATCGCGGCCAGGAAGCGGCCGGCATCGTCAGCTATGACGGCAAGCGCTTCCACTCCGAGCGGGCGCTCGGACTGGTGGGTGATACGTTTTCCGATCTGCGGACGATCGAGCGGCTGCAGGGACCGGTGGCGATCGGGCATGCACGTTACGCGACGACCGGCGAAACGATCCTGCGCAATGTCCAGCCGCTGTTTGCAGAGCTCGACGGCGGCGGCTTCGCGGTAGCGCACAACGGCAATCTGACCAACGCCCTGACGCTTCGCCGCCAGCTGGTGCGCGACGGCGCCATCTGCCAGTCGACCTCCGACACCGAGGTGATCCTGCATCTCGTGGCGCGCAGCCGGAAGAACCGGTTCATCGACCGCTTCATCGATGCGCTGGGGC
This sequence comes from Alsobacter sp., assembly GCA_049316925.1. Classification (GTDB taxonomy): domain Bacteria; phylum Pseudomonadota; class Alphaproteobacteria; order Rhizobiales; family Beijerinckiaceae; genus Alsobacter. The sequence goes on from JBMOJG010000753.1 coordinate 2,156, forward strand.
AGATCGAGGGCGCCTATGCGTTCGTCGGGATGACCAACAAGAAGCTGGTC
>JBMOJG010000754.1:0-2200 GCA_049316925.1 Alsobacter sp.
GGTCGCCAGCGGATCCGACACCATCACGACGACCGGGATCGTCTGCGTCGCAGTCTTGATGATGTGGGCCACCGGGGTTGCCCTGGCGACCAGGATGGCAGCCTTGCGGGCGACCAGGTCCCGAACCCCGCGCTCCGTGCGATCGCGGTTGCCGCCGGTGAAATGCGCCTCGATGAGAATGTCCCGCCCCTCGGTCCAGCCAAGATCGCGCAGCCCCTTGCGCAACTCGTCCACGTCGGAGGTGTCGCCGTCATTGGCCCAGCTCACGAACCCGAGCAGCGGCAGCGACGACGTGCCCTGGGCCGCGGCTGAACCGGCGAGCCCCGTATAGGCTGCGGCAAGGCACGCGATCGCCTGTCGGCGGCCGATGGGCATCAGACCCTCCTGCAGGGCCCCTGATCGTTCCAGCCCAGCAGGACGCCGGCGGCGTGAGGGATCCAGCGCGGAGACCATGTTCGCCTACTCGATGATCTCTTCGGTCCGCGCCATCAGCGACGGGGGGATCGTGACGCCGAGCGTCGCGGCGGTCTTCATGTTGATCACGAGGTCGAGGCGCGCGACCTGCTGGACGGGCAGATCGGCCGGCCGCTCGCCCTTGAGAATGCGGCCGACATAGATGCCGACCTGCCGCGACGCCTCGGCCACGCTGCCGCCATAGCTCATCAGCCCCCCGGCCACCGCGTGTTCGCGATAGGCCGAGACCGACGCCATGCCGCTTCGCAGGGCGAGCGCGACGATGCGATCATTGCGCGCGTTGAAGAACGTATCCGCACCGATGACGACCGCGGCGGCCTTCGCGGCCGCCAGCCTGGCGAAGGCCGCGTCGATCTCGGCATCCGTGCTGGCCTCGACAACGAGGGGGATGAAGCCGAACGCTGTGGCCGCGGCAGGCACATCGCGGGTCTGCGGACCGGAAAGGATCGGATTGGTCGGATTGACCAGCACGCCGACGACGGAACCGGCCGGAAATACTTCGCGCAAGAGTTGCAGCTGCTTCGGGCCCATCTGGGCGCCGAGTGTCGTCCAGCCCGTGACGTTGCCGCCCGGCCGTCCGAGACTGGAGACCAGCCCCGCACCAATCGGATCCACCGCGACGCGCATGACGACCGGAATCTCGGAGGTTGCGCGCTTGGCCACCAAGGCCGACGTCGTATTGCCGAGGACGACAATGACCGATACGCGCCGACGCACCAGTTCGGCCGCGAGGCCGGCGAGACGGTCATTCTGACCGCCAGCCAACAGATAGGACACGAGAACGCTTTGCCCCTCGACAAAGCCTGCCTCGCCAAGGCCCTCCCTGAAGGCTTGAAGGCGATCCCGCCACAGCTCGGGTGCCTCGCTGCCGAGGAAACCGATGACCGGCAGCTGCTGGGCCTGCGCGGCGCGCGGAAGCACCGTCATCGCCACCAGTGACCCGAGGACCTGCCGTCGGTGCATCTTCAACCCTGTTTGCCCGCCGCCAGTCTAGTCGTCCCGGCACCACCGGGAAAGGCTTCGTGCAGGACGGGCGACCCGCGCCGCAGCACCGCTGGCGGAACCGCAGGAGGGGCCGGGCGTTGCCTGATCATCGACACCACTCGAAAGCCTGGCCACGCCGTGCGCAGCCAGAGATCGCACTGCCCGAGTTTTGTGGGCATTTTTCCCACTTTTTATTGACGTGGGTAATTTTCCCATTTATATCCTCCTCATGGAAAGCCGGACAGAAGACCTGACCTGCGACAACCGCGACGAGGCTCCCATGACGACCGATCGCCTTGCTCCCCTGTCCCTGCCGAGTCCCGCCCAGGCCGGCATGCACAGCGTCGTCGCCCGCTTGCGGCTGGCGACGGGCACGACCCAGCGGCTTGTGTTCGTGCTGGTCGTTGTTGCAGCGGGTCTTACGACCATGTTGTCCGCCGTTCAGCCGCAGGATCGGGTCCGGGCCGGTCTCGTCGAAAATGGTGCCCTGCGCCGGACGGCGGCTCTTTCGGCCCCCGCATCCGTCTACGTGCCGGAGCGCTTCCGCAAGATTTCGGCTCAGTATGCGCAGTCGCAGGCCACCAGCGGCGCGATGCAGTGACTTGTCATCGCTCGGCCGCGATTGGACGCGGCAGGCTGAAGGGGATTTAGCGACCGCCGGCGGCGACCCGGGTTGCGGTCAGTCGACAGGCCGGTTGTAGCCGACGCGGGGAACGAGGCCCATGAGGTTGCGGACAAAGCC
>JBMOJG010000755.1:0-2198 GCA_049316925.1 Alsobacter sp.
GTGTAGAACTCCGCTCCCAGAGCAATGTTCGGCGTCGAGGCAACGAGGTGGATGCCGGCCGCCAGCGCCACCCCGGCCTCGAACATGGTGCCCCCATAGGCCGGGATGCCGGCGGCCTCGGCAATGGCGGCGATGGCCTTGCCGCGGCGGATGCCGCCGCACTTCATCAGCTTGATCGATACGGCGTCGGCGAAGCGGTGGCGCACCATCTCCACCGCCTCGGCCGGCGTGAACACGCTCTCGTCGGCGAGAATCGGCGTCGCGATGGCATCCGCCAGCATCGCCATCGTGTCGCGGCGGTCGCGCGGCACCGGCTGCTCGATGAAGCCGGGGCGGAACGCCTCCATGTCGCGCACCTTGCGCAGCGCGTCATAGGCCTCCAGGCCCTGATTATAGTCGATGCGGATCTCCGCATCGGCCGGCAGGATCGCGGCGAGCCGCTCCAGCCGCACCAGGTCCTCGGCATGGCTGAGGAACCCGGTCTTGACCTTGTAGAGCCGCACGCCCTCGGACAGCCGGGCGCGGGCGAAGTCGAGGTCCTCGTCGAAGTCGGGATTGGCGATCGACACCGACAGCGGGATCGAGCGGCGGACGACGCCGCCATGCAGCTCGGCCAGCGGCACGCCGAGCGCCTGGCCGCGCAGATCGTCGAGCGCCATTTCCAGCGCCGCCTTGGCCTCGGCATGGCCGACGACCGTGTGGTCCGCCGCGTCGAGAATGGCCTGCACGTCCCAGGCCGGCCGGCCGAGCACCAGCGGCCGCAGATAGACGTCGAGCGCCGCCGCATTGGCTTCGGCCGTGCCCGAGAACACCGACCACGGCGCCGCCTCGCCCCAGCCGACAAGGCCGCCGGCGGTGGTGAGCTTGAGGATGACGCCCGGCAGGGTGGTCTCGATGTCGCCGACCCCGTGCCGGCGCTTCATCTTCAGCGGCCAGCGGACCAGTGTCACCTCCATGCGGGAGACGGCAAGGTCGCGGGACGGAACGGACGACGGCGATGCGTGGAACGGATCAGGCGCGGTCATGGGCAAGGGACTTCTCCAGCCGCTGCGCGATGAGCGTGGCGGGAAACAGGATGAGGAAATAGATCACCGCCACCACCGTGTAGACCTCCAGCGGCCGGTAGGTGTCGGCATTGATCAGCGTCGCATTGTAGACGAGGTCCGGCACCGCGATCACCGACACCAGCGAGGTGTTCTTCAGTTGCGTGATCGACTGGTTGACGTAGGGCGGCAGCATCCGCCGCACCGCCTGCGGCAGGATGACGAGGCGCATGACCAGCCAGCCGCGCAGGCCGAGCGCCTTGGCGGCGTCCCACTGGCCACGCTCGAGCGACTGGATGCCGCCGCGGAAGATCTCCGCATAGAACGCCCCGCCATACAGGCTGAGCACCGCGATCGCCGCCGCATGCGCCGGGATGTTGACGCCGATAAGCACCGGGAAGGCGTAGTAGAACCAGATGATCTGCACGAGCAGCGGCGTGCAGCGGAACACCTCCACATAGGCGATCAGCGGCCATTGCAGTGCCCGCCATTTGTTCAGCCGCAGGATGCCGACGACGAGGCCGATCAGCGTGCCGAGCAGCACCGTGCCGAGCGTGTAGGCCAGCGTCCAGCCGACGCCGCTGACGAACAGCCGCGTGTATTTGGTCAGGATGGCGAAGTCCCAGACATAGTTCACGGTCGGGTCATCCGGGAGGCAGGCGGGGCTGCGGGGCACGCGTGAATGGCCCTGCCGTGCAGGCGGCATGCCACGATGCCGCAAGCAAATGGCGAGGCCCGGTTGGGCCTCGCAATGGGTCGCAGCCGGTACGGGTCGTGCCGGCCCATGCGGGCTGGCCCCCGAGGGCCCGCCCGCTGGCTCGCGTCAGATATTGACTTCGACCGGCACGTCGCCCGGCGGCACGCCGTTCAGCGCCAGGCCCTTCTCGAACCATTCGCGCATCTGACCGATGCCGCGGTTGTACTCGACCCAGGTCGACAGGAAGTCGCGCCACTTCTTGTCGGCCTCCTTGCGCACGCCCATGCAACTCGGGATGGCAACCACCGGGCTTGTCAGCAGCTTGTAGCTGCCGAGATTGCGGTTCTTGGCGACCGCGGTGAGGCCGAGGATCAGCGCCGTCACCACCACGTCGACCCGGCCCGAGGCGAGCTCCAGCATCACCTCGTCGCGTGTCTTCAGCGCCTTGATGTCGGCGT
>JBMOJG010000756.1:0-2197 GCA_049316925.1 Alsobacter sp.
CAGCCGCCAAAGGTTCCAGCCCGTCAGCCCGTGGGTGTTAAGCTCAACCGCGACGCGCTTGCCCGCGAGGCCCAACTCCGCGAGGATGACCTTGAGATCGGCGGCCGGATTGGCTTCCTCGGAATCCCACCAGATCCGGATGTCCTCGATCGTCGAGGTCTGGCGCGCCTGCAGGAGGTCCGGCCTGCGGGTGAGCAGCGTGATGGGCCGCTCTTCGGCCGTGACCACTGCGCATTGGAAGAAGACGTAGCCGCCGGTGTCGTAGCCCGTCAGCCAGAAATGGCTCTCCTGCGCGAAGACAAGCATCGCGTCGAAGCCACGTTCCCGCAGAGCGGCCCGCAGCCTCGCTTGGCGCGACAGATGCTCGTCGAGGGAGAACGGCAGATCAGTCATGCAGGCGTCATCCGAGCGGGAGGGCCGGGCCGACGGCGGCTTGTGGTTCCGCCGACCTGTTCAAACGCTAGAATATGGTATACCACTCGTCAACCAGTCGTATGCCGATAGCGGCATGATATGTTAGCAAAGGTCGCCTTGGCTGATAGAAAGCTTTTCATGCTGATGATTCCCGACAAGAGGCTGGCGCTTCAGGCCTACGAGCAGGTCCTCGACCTGATCATGTCGGGCAGTCTCAAGCCGGGTACGCTGATACAAGAGCGGCGCCTCGCGCAGCATCTCGACATGTCGCGGACGCCGTTGCGCGACGCGCTCCTCATGTTGGAGGCGGAGGGGCTTCTCATGCGCCAGCCCGGCCGCGGGCTGCAGGTCAAGCTTCTCAATCTCGACGACTTCATCGACAACCTTGCCATCCGCCGGTTGCTCGAACCGGAGGCGACGCGCATCGCCGCAGGGCGAGTCGAGGCCGGCATGCTGGCCGACCTGACGGCACGGCTGCAGCAGGTGCTCGATGCGGCCCGCAGCGGCGACCCACCGGATCGGGCCATCGTACGCGAGGTCGATGACGATCTGCACCGGACGATCGCGGAGGCCGTCGGCAATCCCCAGATGGTAGCCATGATCCAGGGGCTGCGACGGCAGACGCTGATGTTTGATCTGCGCAGCGTGCCCGAACGACTCGAGGCGACCTGCGCCGAGCACCTGGCCATCGTGGCCGCCCTCTCGCAGGGCAGAGGCGAGGCGGCGGCCGAGGCGATGGCGGTGCATCTCGACGGTGTCCGCCACAGCATCGTCGGCAGGCTGTCGCGCCGATGACGCGCGCCCAACCTCAAGCATTGATCGAGCCGGAGACGCGAGATCCGGCGCCCGACGTCGCGCTGGCGGCGCGCCTCTTCGAGGAACTTGAGCGGCGCACGGCCGGCACGGCCGGCGTCACGCGCGCCTCCTACGGCGCAGGCGAGGCTCTGGCACATGAGATGGTGCGCCGAGAGGGGCTCCGCCTTGGGCTGCGTGTCGAGACGGATCATGCCCTTAACCTCTACCTGACATTGCCCGGCCGGCGGCCGGGGCCGCGCATTGTCATCGGGTCGCATCTCGATTCCGTGCCCTGTGGGGGCAACTTCGACGGCGCCGCAGGTGTCCTCGCGGGTCTCGCCGTGGCCGCTGGCATAATCCAGGCCGGCGTCTCGCCGCCTTGCGATCTGACGATCATGGCCATTCGCGCAGAAGAAAGCGTCTGGTTCAACGCGTCCTACATCGGCAGCCGCGCCGCCTTTGGCCTACTGCAGCCCGAGGAACTCGACGGGGTGGTCCGCTCCGACGACGGATTGAGCCTCGCTGCCCATGTCACCGCCATGGGCGGCGACGCGGCCGCGCTGCGTCGGCGAGAAGCCTTCCTGCAGCCGCAGGGCATCGCCGCCTTCATCGAGCCTCATATTGAACAGGGTCCCGAACTTATCGACCGCGACGCGTCCGTTGGGATCGTCACCGGCATCCGGGGCTCCTTCCGCTATCGCTCAGCGCGCGCCGTCGGCGCCTACGCCCATTCCGGCGCGACGCCGCGACGGCTGCGCCAGGACGCCGTGATCGCGGCCGCCAGACTTGGCTTGGCGCTCGACGACATCTGGTCGAGGCGAGAGGCCGCGGGAGAGGATCTGGCGATCACGCTTGGCCAATTCTCGACCGACCCGCGCGAACACGGCTTCAGCAAGGTGGCCGGCCGTGTCGATTTCTCGATCGACGTGCGCAGCCAGTCGGAGGCGACGCTAGAGTCGATGCGGGACGAGCTCGGCGAACTCGCCCT
>JBMOJG010000757.1:0-2197 GCA_049316925.1 Alsobacter sp.
ATCGCGAGAACCTCGTCGCATACTTCGAGGCTGTGCAGGCCGGCACGTTCAAGGAGGCGCCGACGCCGCCGCGCTTTCGCCCGCCGCCATCCGCCGTGGCGGCCGGCCCACCGAAGGGCGAGGCGGACTGGAAGAAGGACGTCCCGGGCCGCCGCCACCGCGTCGACCTGACGACGCTGCCGGCGCCGTACGACACGTCGTCCGCGGCGCGATTTCCGCGTTTCGTCGACCCGCCCGCGGGCGCGGCCCTGAAGGTGCCCGCCGGCTTCAAGGTCGACGTGTTCGCGAAGGACGTGCCCGGCGCACGCAACCTGCGTGTCGCACCGAACGGCGATGTGTTCCTGGCGCAGACGCAGTTGAACCGTATCTCGGTGCTGCGACCGTCGGCCGACGGCTCGAAGGCCGCGGCGATCACCGCGTTCGCGCAGGGCCTGAACCTTCCCTTCGGCATGGCGTTCTACCCGGCCAACGACCCGAAATGGCTGTACGTCGCCGAGACCAACCGCATCGTGCGCTATGCGTACAAGTCGGGTGACACGGTGGCGAGCGCCGTGCCCGAGGTCATCGTGCCGCAGCTGTACGCGAGCAACGCGGGCGGACACTTCACGCGCGACATCGCCTTCTCGCTCGACGGCAGACGCATGTTCGTGTCGGTCGGCTCGGAGTCCAACGTCGCCGAATCGATGCCGAAGAAGACTGCCGCCGAGGTCGAGGCCTGGGAGGCGCAGTACGGCGTCGGCGCGACCTGGGGCAACGAGACGCGCCGCGCGGCCGTGCTGGTGTTCGACGCGGCCAATCCCGGCAGCGGCAGGATCTTCGCCAACGGCATCCGCAACTGCGTCGGCCTGACGATCCAGCCGGCGAACGGCGAGCTATGGTGCACGACGAACGAGCGCGACATGCTCGGCGACGACCTGGTGCCCGACTATTCCACACGCGTGAAGGAAGGGGGCTTCTACGGCTGGCCCTGGTACTACATGGGCAAGAACGAGGAGCCGCGCCTGAAGGGTGATCGTCCGGATCTCGCCGGCAAGGTCATCGTGCCGGACGTGCCCTACCAGGCACACTCCGCAGCCCTGACCCTGGCCTTCTACACGGCCCCTACGGGCACCGCGGCGTTCCCCAAGCAATACCAGGGTGACGGTTTCGCCACGTTCCATGGCTCGTGGAACCGCGCGTTCCGCACCGGACACAAGGTCGTGCGCGTGCTGATGAAAGACGGTGTGCCGACCGGCGAGTACGAGGACTTCCTGGTCGGAATGATCGCCGATGACGGCAACGCCTGGGGACGCCCGGTGGGCGTGGCCGTCGCGAGAGACGGTTCACTGCTGGTCAGCGACGATGGCGCCAACCTCGTGTATCGGATCGCGTACGGCAAGTGAGGTCGCGTCGCTGAGGAATGGTGCCGGGTGAGGGATTTGAACCCCCGACGTCCGCTTTCCTCAGCACCGCTTGACGCTGCTCGGCCACGTCCGCATCGTCGTACAACCCGGACGCTGTTTGGGCCTATGTGCTGAAGAGTCGTTTTGGAATGAGAGTCATCGTTCTTCTCCTCCTCACCCCGATCCTCATCGGCGTCTTTGCTACAGGGTTCCGCGTGCTTTGGGTTGAACCCAGCGGGGACCTGTTTCACGTCGGGGTGCTCGTGGTCCGATTCGCCGCGATCACCTACGCTGTGAGTATCGGTTTCGGCCTGCCGGCCTATTTCCTGATGCGTCGCGTGGGGCTGCGCGCTGCGTGGCAGGTGACACTGACCGGAGCTGCGCTCGGGGGCATCAGCGGCGCCTTGCTGCCGATCGTGTTCGGTGAAGCGTACGCGCGGCAGTTCTTCAGCGGGCTCTATCCGTATCCAGTTGAGTACGCGATGTTCGGTGCGGTGACGGCGTTCGTGGCGTGGCGGTTAGTGTTTCGCGCGGGAATTCGCCGAAAACACGGCACGCCAGGCGCGAGCGACTAACGCACGTTGGTGCGTTTCGCGTTGGAAATTGTCTGCGGTGCAGTTCGGCAGGCCGTACGCCTGCCAGAGCACGTCAAGCAAGTCTCTGGCGCTCGCGTCCCCCATCTGGGAACTTCGCCAGGAAGGACCCCTTTCGCTCCTGGGGACGCTCAGATGTCTTCCGGGTCCTGCATCCACGCCGGGATGTCGCGCTGGCCCTGAAGCACACGCCAGACATCGACGTGGTCCGAGCGCTCGACG
>JBMOJG010000758.1:0-2195 GCA_049316925.1 Alsobacter sp.
CCATGCCGGCGACGCCGACATTGCCGCCGAGCTTGCGGAAATACTCCACCGCCGAGCAGACATTGTTGGCGACGTAGAGCGACTGCAGGTCGTTGGAGCCGACGACGATGACCTTCTGGCACATGTCGCGGGCGATCGGCAGGCCGAAACCGCCGCACACCACGTCGCCCAGGAAGTCGAGCAGGACATAGTCGAAGTCCCACTCGTGGAAGCCGAGCTTCTCGAGCAGTTCGAAGCCGTGGATGATGCCGCGACCGCCGCAGCCGCGCCCAACCTCGGGACCGCCGAGCTCCATCGCGTAGACGCCGTCGCGCTTGAAGCAGACATCGCCGATGGCGACCTCCTCGCCCGCGAGCTTCCGCTTCGACGAGGTCTCGATGATGGTCGGGCAGGATCGGCCATAGAACAGCAGCGAGGTCGTGTCGCTCTTCGGATCGCAGCCGATGAGCAGCACCTTCTTGCCCTGCTGGGCCATCATGTAGCTGAGGTTGGCGAGCGTGAAGCTCTTGCCGATGCCGCCCTTGCCGTAGATGGCGATGACCTGGGTCTTCTTGGTCGGCTCGGCGGTCGCCACCGGATCGGGCTCCAGGGAGGCCTCATGCCGAAGGGCATCGTGCATCGGGGCGCTGACGCCGGTCATGCCGCGCGGGGTCGCGTTCATGATCTTGACCTCCAATCGAGAACCATTTTGAGACAGTGCGGATCGGTGAAAGCGGTCCGGTAGGCCTGGTCCATCTCGGCCACCGGGGCCTGATGGGTCAGCAGTCCGTCAAGCGAGAGCTTGCCGTCCTGGACAAGGGCGACGACGGCCGCGAGATCGGCCGGAGAGAACTCGGTGGCGATGCGGAAGCGCGCCTCGCGGATGAAGGCCGGCGCGAAATCGAAGCCGACGCGGGCCTCGTAGAAGCCCGCCAGCACGATCTCGCCACCGCGCGCGAGGCGGGGCACCAGCGTGTCAAGGATCCCCGAATCGCCGCTCGCGTCGCAGATGCGCGCGTAGTCGCGGCGGGTGTCCGCCTCGGGATCGGTCACAGTGTAGCCCACGGCTCCGTCGAACCGGGCCGGCTGGCGCTCCCATACGACAGGCGCGCAACCCATTGCCACGCCGATGCGGGCGATGAGGCGACCGAGCACGCCGTGGCCGACCACGAGCTCGGGCAGGCCGATGGCGACCGCGTGATAGGCGGTCGCCGCCAGCGAGAGCAGAATGGACTTCTCGCCCCAGTGCTCATCCACCGGGATGACGCGGGAGCCGGGAACCACGATGCAGGAGGCGGCGGCCCCGAACAGGCCACGCACCGGCCCCGGCCAGCGGGCGCCGGGCACGAAGACGCGCTGGCCGACAGCGATACCCGCCTCGTCGCCAGCGGCGCGCACCCGGCCAACGGCCTCGTAGCCGGGGATCAGCGGATAGCCCATCCCCGGGAAGGCCGGCATGCGGCCGAAATACAGGAGCTTTTCGGTGCCGGTGCTGATGCCCGTCCAGTCGATGTCCACGACCACGTCGGCATCGCCGGCGGGCGCCAGCGGCACAGCCCCCAGGATGAGGTGCTCGGGACGCTCGAAGATGACGGCCAGTGCGGTCACGACAATCCCGGTGGTTGGCGATCCGGACCGGCTCCATGCCGTCCCTGATCCGACTGTCAGCTTATCGCTACGGATCAAAGTGTCAATTGAACTTGACGATCTTATCCGGAAAAATACGTCACCAGAGCGCCTGCCGGTCCGACAGATCAGCGCCTTGCGGTGATCAGCCCGGTAAACAGCGGGCTGCGCGTCCTGCGCACCGCGACATCGACAAAGCCGGCTTCGCGCACCAGGGCGCAGATCGCGTCGGCCGAGCGGGCGTCACCGCCACGCATCGCCAGCAGGTAGAAGGGGAAATAGACCGCACCCACGGTCTCGGCGCCCTCGGCGCCCGCCATCGGCTCGGCCACCAGCAGGGTTCCGCCCTCCGGGAGCGCCGCGTGCACGGCGCGCAGGATCGCCAGAGCGCGGTCGCGACCATGGTCGTAAAGCACCCGGATCAGGCAGGCGATGTCGGCACCGCGCGGCAGCGGATCGGCAAACAGGTCGCCGCCGACAGCGGTGGCGCGGCTGGCCAATCCCGATGCGGCAAAACGCCCTGTGGCGCGGGCGGCGACGGCCGGCAGGTCGAACAGCAGGAACTGCAGATTCGGCGCGCGCTCGGCTGC
>JBMOJG010000759.1:0-2188 GCA_049316925.1 Alsobacter sp.
CGAGCTCAAGGCCAAGGGCTTCTCGTGCCGGCTCGACCGGACCACCTATCGCGACCTCGCGTCCGGCAAGATGCTGGAGGTCCGGCGGGTCTACGAATTCTTCAGCCTGCACAATGGCCAGCGGATCTTCCGCCCAGGTCTGACCGCGGACGAGGCCGTCAAGGCCAATGCCGACGGCAAGTGGACGGTGGTGGGCACGCGCACGATGGTGGCGGCGCTCGCCGGCACGCAGGTGCTGGTCTACCAGATCTTCACCCATGACAGCCCCTACAAGATCGGCTCGGACCCACTGACGCCGCAGCGCATCTCGCAGGTGCGGACCCTTGCCGACGACGCCATGCCGATAGTCGGCTTCGAGCCCGCCGCAAACGCTTTTGCGGGTGACCTGACGCTGCTCGATTTCCGCGATCCGGGCCTCGTCCACCCGCAGCGCGAGGGGCCGCTGAAGGGAGCGGTCCTCGTGCCGGCCCAGTGCAGGCCGGCATCCGGGGCGGATGCTGCCAAATCGGGCGTGCAGCCGTCCTGATCGGGGCTGCAGCGCTGACGGAGCATTAACCGGTTCCGTTCACCATGGCGGTGTGTCGCACCCTGTTCGCGTTCCCTGCCGCTGCGTTGCGCGGCCCCGCTCCCTGACCGCCGGCCTGATGGCCGGTGCGCTGCTGCTGCATGGGCTGCCGGTGCTGGCAGCGCCGGAGATGCCCGCGCGGGCGTCCGGCATTATCGCAGCACCTGTCGCAGACCTGCCAGCCCCGGCGCCGACAGCCCCCGTCGCACCCCCGCCATCTCCTCCGGCCGCCGCACCGCCGGTGGCGCCGGGAGCAGCCGCGCCCGTCGCACCGTCGCGTGCAGCAGCGGTGAAGCCGAAGCCGCCGGCACCGCCGCCGGAAGCCAAGATCTCGCAGGACCCGCAGCCGTCCTTCCATCCCGACACGGCGACGATGCTGACGCACGCGGCCGCCGCCTATGCGGCCATCGCGGCGCGCGGCGGCTGGCCGGCGCTGCCGGAGATGCCGGCGCTGAAGCCGGGCCAGTCCTCGACGTTCGTGCCGTTGCTGAGGCAACGCCTCGCCATCGAGGGCGACCACCGCGACGCCATCGGCGAGGGCGAGACCTATGACCCCGCGCTCGTCGCCGCGGTTCGCCGCTTCCAGTTCCGGCACGGGCTGCCGGAGACGGGCCTCGTCGGCCCGGCTACCCAGAAGGCGCTGAACGTCCCTGTCGAGGACCGCGTGCGCCAGCTCGCCTATTCGGCGCAGCGCATCGCGCAGTCGACTTTCGGGTTTGGTAACCGCCACATCGTCGTCAATTTGCCGTCGGCTGCCGTCGAGGCGGTGGAGAACGGCGCCGTCGCGCGCCGCTACGTGGCGGTCGTCGGCGATCGCGAGCACCCCTCGCCAGTGGTCGAAGCGCGGGTTGGCGCGATCAATTTCCACCCGACCTGGACGGTGCCGGTCTCGATCATCCGCAACGAGATCATCCCGAAGATGCGCAAGGATCCGGGCTATCTCGCCAAGGCGAAGATCCGCATCTACGGCGCGTCGGGGCGCGAGATCGATCCGGCGGCCATCGACTGGACCGGCACCGGCGCGGTCAACTATACGCTACGCCAGGAGTCCGGGACCGGAAACTCGCTCGGCCTCGTCCGCATCGCGATGCCGAACCGGCATTCGGTCTATATGCACGACACGCCGGCGAAGCGCTTCTTCGGTCGGGATTTCCGCTTCCTGTCACATGGCTGCGTGCGGGTGTCTGGCGTCGCCGATCTGGTGTCGTGGATCCTGGCGCCACGCGGCTGGAGCAAGGACCAGGTGCAGGCCGCCATGGCGTCGCCAGAGCGCAAGGATGTCGCCCTTCCCCAGCCTGTTCCGGTGGCATGGGTCTACATGACCGGCTTCGTCACCCCGGACGGCACGGTGCATTTCCGCGATGACGTATACGGGCTCGACCGGCCAGAACCGACGGATCCGGTGACCACCGCCAGCATCCGCCGGAACTGACCGGTTGGCAGGGCGGGCGATGCCGGGGCAGGATCCGGCATGCCGCTGCAGAACCGCGTGACGCCGACGGGCGACCTGATCGCCGATCAGGCCAGGGGGCTTTTCCTCGGCAACCGGGGCGGGCGGATCCACGATCCCGCGACACGGAGCCTCGGGCGATCGCGCTGGGCCAGTACGACGTGGATCTGCTG
>JBMOJG010000760.1:0-2182 GCA_049316925.1 Alsobacter sp.
GATCAAGATCTCGGGCAACCCGAAGACCATCCGCACCATGGGCGAGCACATCGACCTGGACGTGTCCGGGATCCTGCGCCGCGAGCTCACCATCTCGCAGGCCGGCGATGCGCTGATCGGCATGATCGCGCGCACCGCCAACGGCCGCCTCACTGCCGCCGAGGCGCTTGGGCATCGCGAATTCTCGATGACCAAGCTCTACCGCAGCGCCTGACCGCGGTCGGGCCTCGGCCCGGCTGATCTGCCGGCCGGCTCCATCCGGCCCGTCTGCAATCTGGCCGGGCGGCAACGTCCGGCCTCTTCACGCCCGCGGCTCATAGCCCGCGGCAGCCGGAGCCGCCCACCGCATGGCGCAGTCCGCATCCCCCGTTTCCGGCGCCTTCGCCATGCGCCGCGCCGCCATCATTCAGGCGATGCGCCGTCTCGCGCCGGGTCTGGCCTTGTCGGCCGCCGTCGCGATTGTCGCCGTGATGGCCGAGCCGCTCTCCGCCTGGCTCGTGAAGGCCGTCTCGGGCCGAGCCGTCGCGGTGCCGTCGGTCGTGCTGGCCCTCATCGTCGGCATGCTGCTGCACCATCTCGCCGCAAGGCCTCTCTTCGAGCCCGGCATGACCTTCGCGGTCAAGAAGCTGCTGCGCATGGCCATTGCCCTGCTCGGCCTGCGCATCGCGCTCGGCGACATCGTTGCCCTCGGCTGGGGCACGGCGGTGCTCGTGATCGTCGCGATGGCGGCGACGCTGGTCAGCGGCGTGCTGCTGGCCCGCCTGTTTGGCCGCGACGACGCTTACGGGGCGCTCGCAGGTGGCGCGACCGCGGTCTGCGGCGCCTCGGCTGCGCTGGCCACCGCATCCGTGCTGCCGCCCTACGCCCAGCGCGACGCCGACACGGTGTTCACGGTCGTGGCGGTCAACGCGCTCTCGACGCTCGCCATGGTGGCCTATCCGGCCTTCGGACCGCTCCTGGGCTTCGACGAGCGCGTTACCGGCATCCTGCTGGGAGCGACGATTCACGACGTCGCCCAGGTGGTCGGCGCCGGCTATTCGGTATCGGACACGGCGGGCAATTCCGCCGTCATCGTCAAGCTGTTCCGGGTGTTCCTGCTGCTGCCGGTGGTGATCGGCGTCGGCTGGTGGTTCGCTGCCCGCGGCGGCGATGCCGGCCGGGCGAAGGTTCCGCTGCCGCTGTTCGCAGTCGTCTTTCTGGTCCTCGTCCTCGTCAATTCGACCGGGCTCGTGCCCGATCCCATTCGTTCTTTCGGCGGCGACCTCTCTCGCTGGGGGCTGCTGATCGCCATCGCGGCGCTGGGACTGGGCACCTCGGTGGCGGCGATCATGCGCGTCGGCTGGCGCCATGTGGCGATTGTCTGCGGCACCACCGTCGTCATCCTGGTCGTCGTGCTCGCCGGCCTCCTGATCTTGCGCTAGGGCTCGCACCATGGCCGACATCGTCATCACTGAGTTCATGGACGAGGTGGCCGTCGCCGAACTCGCGGCGATCCGCGACACCCTCTACGACCCCGGCCTCGTCGACCGGCCCGGTGACCTTCTGGCCGCCGCTGCCGCATGTCGCGCCCTCATCGTTCGCAACCGCACCCAGGTGCGCGGGGCGCTGCTGGCGGCCGCGAGCCGTCTGGTCGTGGTGGGCCGTCTGGGCGTCGGCCTGGATAATATCGATCTGGACGCCTGCAAGGCCCGCTCGATCGCCGTCTGCCCGGCTACCGGTGCCAACGACGTGTCGGTCGCCGAATATGTCATCGCCACCGCGATGCTGCTGCTTCGCGGCGCCTACGCGTCGACCGCCGCCGTCGCCGCGGGCGCCTGGCCGCGGACCGCATTGGGCGAGGGGCGCGAGACGTCCGGTCGCACGCTCGGCCTCGTCGGCTTCGGGGCGATCGCCCGCGAAACCGCGCGCCGCGCCGCCGCGCTCGGCATGACCGTCGTGGCGCATGACCCCTTCGTCCCGACCACAGACCCCGTCTGGGACGCGCTGTCAGCCTCCCCACGCAGCTTCGATGCACTGCTGGCCGAGGCCGACGTGATCAGCCTTCACGTGCCGTTGACGCCTCAGACCCGCACGATGATCGACGCGGCTGCCATCGCCCGCATGCGCAGGGGCGCGATCCTCATCAACGCCGCGCGCGGTGGCGTGGTCGACGAGGCCGCGCTGGTTGCAGCGTTGCGGGCGG
>JBMOJG010000761.1:0-2180 GCA_049316925.1 Alsobacter sp.
GTGGCAACGACCTGTTCGTCGGCGGCGCCGGCGATGACAACCTCGTCGGCGGCGGCGGCGCCGATGTCGCCCGCTTCGTGATGGCGGGGCTGCCGCAGGGGACCATGGGGTCTCGCCTGGACGATGGCGGCAACACCATCGTTACCTTTACGCCCGATGGCAGCGATGAGGGCTACGACGCCTTCAGGATCACGGAAGGCGACGGCACTTGGGAGGTGATCGACGTCCGCACCGAAGATCAGCTCGCTGGCCGCCTGTCTCTGGGCACCGATTCCATGTCCGGCTCGTTCGCGGCCTTCGAGTTCATCGCCGGCGGCCCCGCCGGCACGGTCACGATCAGCCTGACGGAGGCCGGTCCGCCGAATTATGAGATCACCGGCGACACGTTTGGCGCGGTCACCGAGATTTCCGGAACAGACGAGCATCCACCGGTCACGGTGACCGGTTCGCTGTCCGTGTTCGATCCGGTCTTCGGCAGCGGGACTCTTTCGGCGTCGACGACGCCCTTTGGCGACGGCTATGGTACTTTTGCTCTCGACACCGAGACGGGACAGTGGACCTACACGCTCGACGATGGTGCGTCTGACAGCCTGGCTGGCGGCGATGAGCCCGATCGCGGATACGACTATCTGACGGTGATGCCGGAAGGCGGCGGGTCGCAACTTACGGTCACCGTCGAGATTACCGGGGCCAACGATCCCGCCACGATCACGGGCGAGACGGAATTCGACGTCGTCTATGGAACCACGCCTTCCATCAGCGGATCGCTGTCGGTCTTTGATCCGGACCATGATGAATCGGGCTTCCGCGCCGAGGACACCCAGTCTGGCGATTATGGTCACTTCGAAGTTTCCCCGACAGGTAACTGGACCTACACGATCGACACCGATAACGAGGGGCAACCGCCCGAAGGAGCGTTGGACACGCTCACGCTGGTGACGCTCGATGGCAGCGCCAGCGAGACCCTTACGGTCCACATCCTGCCGAACCAGCCTCCGATCGCCGGAAATCTCTTTTTCACAGCGACATCAGGCGAGCCGACGATGTTCGTCCTCGAGGCGAGCGATCCGGATAGTTCCGAACTGATTTTCTCCTTTGCCTATCCGCCGCCGAGCCATGGTGTGGGCGGAACGGCACCGATGATCACTGGGAATTCCTTCATTTACACTGGCGACCCAGGCTATTCCGGCGAAGACTCGTTCAACTATTTCGTCGACGACGGCGTCAATGATCCTGTCATGGGGTCAGGGACGATCTGGGTCGTGAGCCCGTTGTCCGGCTTCGACTACGGCACCGCCGCCTGATTCTGCGTCCACAGCCGCTGCCCGGTCCCTTGCGTCAGCCAGCAATTAGCTTGATCTAATTTATGTTGACTCCCTCGGCGGGCCAGCGGAACCCTGTGTCGGCGCCGGAAGGGCAGGGGACACGTGCCCGGGGCGCCATGCACCGGAGAACCGTGATGACCCTTGTCAAGACCATGCTCCAGGCCGGGCTTCTGGCCACCGCCATGGGCCTGTTGCAGGCCTCGCCCGCCGCTGCGCTCACCATGCAGGAGTGCAGCGCCAAGTATAAGGCCGCCCAGACGGCCAACACGCTGAACGGCATGAAGTGGAACGATTTCCGCAAGGCCCAGTGCGGCACCGACGCGCCGGCCACCGCCGCGGCGCCGGCTGCGCCCGCCGCCACCTCGCCGCTCGCCAAGCCGGCGGCCGCTCCGGCCGCCGCTGCAGCCGGAAGCGCCGTGTTCCCGCGCGCCGTCTCGACCACCTACGCCAAGGAATCGCCCGGCGTCGCCCGCCGCAAGACCTGCCTCGACCAGTACAATGCCAACAAGGCGAGCGGCGGCACCGGCAATGGTGGCCTCACCTGGGTTCAGAAGGGTGGGGGCTATTACAGCCAGTGCAACGCCCGCCTGAAGGGCTGAGCATCGGCCGCCTGATCGACCGAATGAGGCACAATGTCGGGCGGGCGAGGCTTCGCCCGACACGCCTTGCCGTTGTGCTGACATTTTCCGCATGGATGGAGTTGCTGTCGCAACAGGCTGGTAACGCCTAGGATTGTAAGGTCGACCGCTGCGGAGTTATTGCCCTGATGTCGTCCTCGCCTGCGCCCGTCTCGGAACTCGCCGCCGCGCGGCGGTCCTGCCGCGGCGCATTCATCGGTGTCGGTCTGATGAGTGC
>JBMOJG010000762.1:0-2177 GCA_049316925.1 Alsobacter sp.
GGCGAAGACGCACGCCCGGCCTGAGCTCGACACACCCGGTGCCAGGCGCGGCACGATGTTGCGCGTCAGGATCAGGCCGCGCAGGGCATCCGACTCCGGTTGGGCGTACGCCCCTGAGTCTGCAAGGCAAACAAGGGGCCCTACAGCGGCAAGGAGTAGGCCGCCTTCGCCCGGCGGCTTTGGCACACCGCGCGCCCGGCTCAGCCCTGCGGCGCGCCGGACGCTCGAGCCGTCAGGTAGCCCCACAGCGCGCGCACGATGCGGACGCGCAGGTCGGGCGCCGGGGTGCGGCTGGCCGCCGCGTCGGCCTCGACCAGCGCCTTGGCGATCACGAACACGTCGTGCACGTCGCTGGGCCGCAGCGGCGCGGCGAGCTCGCCCGCGTGGCGGGCGAGCAGCGTCGCCACGGCCGCGCCGATGCGCTGCTCGGACTCGCGCAGCCGCGGCCCGAGCGGCAGGCGGGTCTCCTCGTGGTCGAGCGCGGCAGCCAGCAGCGGGCGACGGTACTGCTGCTCGACGCCCAGGTCGGCCAGCGCGTACAGCGCCTCGCGCAGCGTGTGTCCCTCGTGCGCGGCCACGCAGGCCTCGACGGCCTCGGCGAGCGCGCCCTGCTGGCGGTCGATCAGCGCCGCGATCAGGGCCGACTTGTTGGGGAAGTACTGGTACAGCGAGCCGACGCTGACGCCGGCCACCTCTGCCACGCGGTTGGTGTTGAAGCCGGCCAGCGACTCGCGCTCCAGAACGCGAGCCGCCGCGGCAAGGATGGTCTCCACCGTATCGGCTGAGCGGTCCTGGCGCGGCGATTTCCTTGGGCGCAAGTCGATGCGCGGCATGGGCAGGCTCCTGCAGACGGAACGCGAGTACGCATTATGAGCTATTGCTCGCATCATGGGAACCGGCTGCAGATGCAGCCCCCCCGTTGCGAAACCCCTGTTGAGGAGCTCACGATGCACCCGTCCTATCCCCGCGCCGCGCAGCTGAAGCCGCGCCGCCGTTTCCACGCCACGCTGCTGGCCTCGGCCGCTGCGGCCCTTGGGGCCGGCGGCCTGCTGGCCACCGCCCCCGCGGGCGCGCAGCAGCTGCGCCCGACCGCCAGCGACCTCGAGGGCCCGTACCGGCCACCCAAGGGCACGAGCTGGGGCGGCATCGACCTGATGACCTCGCGCGACGCCTCCTCGCCCGGCAAGCCGCTGGTGCTCGCGGGCCGGCTGCTCGACACCGACGGGCGCCCGCAATCGGGGCTGCGGGTGCAGGTGTGGCAGGCCAACTCCACCGGCCGCTACGACTACCACCCGGGCGAGACACCGGGGCACGGGCGGCCCGACGCAGCCTTCCGCGGCCACGGCGAGTCGGAGGTCGACGCCGACGGCTGGTTCGCCTTCCGCACGGTCTGGCCGGGCGGGTACAAGCGCACGCTGTTCGGCTTTCTCCCCTGGACCTTCGTGCCGCACATCCACGTCGCGGTGCGCTCGGGCGGCCGCGACCTGCTGGTTACGCAGGCGGACCTGGACAAGGTGGTGGCCCGCCGGCCGGCCGGCGCGCATGGCGACCAGGCCGAGCTGATGCGCTCGGAGGCGATGCGCCGGCTGGTCGCGGCCACCGGCAGCGCGGCCGTGGCAGGCGCCGGCACGCCGGCCGGTGCCGAACTGATCCGCTTCGACGTCGTGCTGGTGGCGCCAGCCTGAGGGGCGGGCCGAGGCCGCCCGGCGCTCAGGGCTTGTGCGTCAGCAGCCCGGCGAGCACGTCGGCCTTCTCTTGCGCGCTGCACTCGCGGCCGAGCTGACAGCGCAGCCGAAAACCGTCTCTCTTCGGCGTCGTCTGCGATTTAGCCCTTGTCATCAGGCGGGTGCCATCGGTCCCGCAAACCCCAGGCGCAGCCCATCCCCACGACCCATGGCGCCGGGCCGCCCGATCACCTTCCAGGACCGCCGCATTGACCTTGAGCGGGCCGCCGCAGTTCGAGCAGTGCTCCAGGTTGAGCTGAGACACCCGCTTGAGCAGCCGGGCCCGGCTCAGTCGCACCGGGGGTCCGCTCACTTCGCGCAGCGAAGTGAAAGTACCGATGAAAAAGTTGGTTGCGGCGACTGTTTACTAAAGGTAAAGTAAAGATTACCTTAACAACACTTGAGGGGACTCCGCAATGAATAACCTGAACCTTTCCAACCCGGTGTTCGTCT
>JBMOJG010000763.1:0-2172 GCA_049316925.1 Alsobacter sp.
CAGTTTCAACGCGCTGGGCCGAGGCCGTCCTGGGTGGCGTGCGCGGCCTGCGGATTGCTGCGTCCCCGACCCTGGGCGTCGCACATATCGATACTGAAGAGGATGCCGTCTTGCGTGGTGCCATGGCTGTGTTCGCCGACCTCGGCGCGATCGTCGAAGAGATCGATCCGCCCATCGGCGACACGACAGCCTGCTTCGACGTGCACTGGCGAGTGGGGGTTGCCAATGCCCTCGGCGGGCTCCCGCCGCATATGCGGGGTCTGCTGGATCCTGGCCTCGACAGCTTCGTCGACGAGGGTCTCGCGGTCCCCCTTCGCGACTACCTGCAGGCGCAGAACGAGCGCGTGGCCGCCGGGCAACGCATGCGAGGCTTTCACACGCAATTCGACCTTCTCCTGACCCCGACCACGGCGGTGGCTGCCTTCCCCGCAGACCGGCGCGCACCGCCCGGCATCGGCGAGGACGACTTTAGGGCTTGGACGCCGTTCTCGTACCCATTCAACCTGACGATGCAGCCGGCGATCTCTGTCCCCGGTGGGTTCATGCGGGACGGCCGGCCTGTCGGCATCCAGATCGTCGGTGATCTTCACGACGACGTCCGCGTCCTGCGCGCTGCGCTCGCCTTCGAGGCGGCCGTACCGTTGTACATGCGCAGACCAGAACTCGTGCATGGCCTCGATTCCCGGGAGCAAGCAGTGAGCAGCCGGCCGTCGGGTTTCCTAGACACCTAGTTCACCTTGTGGAACATTACATGTCTGGACAAATCGGGTAGATCATGTCGACGACGGTGCTGCGTGGCGGGACGGTTTGGACGGGTGGGCAGACTCCCCGGCTGCTGCCAGAGCACGATGTCGTCATCACCGACGGACTTGTCGTCGCCTTGGAGCCGCGCGCGGTTGTCCGAGCCGATGAGGAGATCGAAGCGGAGAACTGCCTTGTCCTTCCTGGCCTGATCAATGCCCACGTCCATGCCGGTTGTACACCGCATATCCGCGGTATGACCGAGGACGCTCCTATCCCGGCCGAGGGCGCTTTCTATCACGCGCTGGGAACGGTTCTGATGCTCGGCTATCAGCGACTTGAGCCGGATGAGCTTGCGGCCCTGGTCGAGTGGGATGCCATTGCAATGCTGCTCGGCGGAGCCACGACGATCGTCGAGGAGAGCTTCGGCGGCCATGAGGTCTGGATCGAACTCGTCGAACGGCTCGGGTTTCGCTCCGACCTCGGCCTCACCTATCCCAACAGCGTCGGTGCCATCGGCTACGTCCAGGGCGGCCGGATCGTCTCGACCGGGCCGGGAGACGTAGGCGCGCAGTTTCAGGCCGGCCTCGACCTGCATCGAACCATGCATGGCGCTTTCTCCGATCGGCTCCGCATTCATCTCTCGCCCCACGGCCCCGATACCGTGCCGGAGGACATCCTGCGCGAGACACGCCGGATGAGCGATCAACTCGGCGTCAACGCAAACCTGCATCTCGCCCAGCACCTTAGCGAGCGCCGAACGATTGCCGAACGCACTGGCAAGACGTCGGTGCAATACCTGCACGACATCGGCTTCCTCGGGCCTCGGGTCATGGCGATGCACGTGACGTTTGTTGAGCCCGATGACATCGTTCTGCTGGCGCAGACCGGGACCAACGTCGTGCACGACTCGTACCGGAAGGCCAAGGAAGCGCTGATCTCGCCCTATTGGGACTTCGTTGCCGCTGGTGTGAACGTCGCGCTTGCCACGGATTCCTTCTCCCACGATCTTATCCAGGATCTTCGTTTCACCGCGATGCTGGCGAAGATCCGTGCCGGCGATGTGGCGACCCCGACGGCGCGACACGTGCTGAAATCGGCCACCTACGGAGCCGCGAAAGCGCTCAACCGCCCCGACCTCGGACACCTCGAGCCGGGTGCGCGGGGAGACGTGACCGTGGTCGGGCTGGACAGCCCGTTCAATTCGCCCGTGTTCGATCCGCTGCGCGCGCTCGTCTACTACTCGGGCGCCCGCGACATCCGCTGCACCCTGGTCGATGGCCGGCCCGTGGTGCGCGATGGGCGGGTGCTGGGAACGGACATGCCGGCCGTGGCGCGTCGGGCGCGCTTGGCCGCCGAGAAGGTCTGGGCGATGGCCCAGGCCGAGGGAGTCGTATCGCGCCACGCTTGCGGTTGCGGACAACACTGAGA
>JBMOJG010000764.1:0-2167 GCA_049316925.1 Alsobacter sp.
ACCACCCCGGCGCGGTGGAACGACCCCCTGGCCGAGCAGTACGAGTACTTCTCGGATACGACGCTCGAGGGGTATCGCCAGACCTACAATTTCGGTCCCTACGAGATCCTCGAGACAGTGCTGTGCGACTCGCTGGAGCAGTGCAAGCCGCGCATCCAGGGTGGCGTGCTGCCCGAGGGCAAGAACCGCACCGCACAGACGGCAACCGCGGCCTGCTCACCCGGCAAGTTCATGTATTACGGCTGGGAGGATCGTCCGCCGGGCTATGGCTGGACGGACCGCGATTATGACGACATCCGGGTGATCGTCGAGTGCCCGACCATCACCCGCGGCGCCCGGCAGGTCTTCCTGCTGCGCTGAGGCCGTCTCAGTCGCGGCCGCGGCCCTTGTCCTGCGCCCGCCGCAGCGCCTCGGCCAGCGCCCCGCCGGCGCCGGCCGGGGCCGGGCGGGGCGGCGGTGCGGCCTGCGCCCGGACGGGCTCGGCAGAGGCCCGGCGCGGCGCCGGCGCCGCGCCCGGCTCGTCGTCCAGCCGCATCGTCAGGGCGATGCGCTTGCGCGCCACGTCGACCTCCATGACCTTGACCCGCACGACGTCGCCGGGCTTGGCGACGCTGCGCGGATCCTTCACGAAGGTCCGGCTCATGGCGGAAATGTGGACAAGCCCGTCCTGGTGGACGCCGACATCCACGAAGGCGCCGAACGCCGCCACATTCGTCACCACGCCCTCCAGCACCATGCCGGGCTTGAGGTCAGAGATCTTTTCGACGCCGTCCGCGAACGTCGCCGTCGCGAAGGCCGGCCGCGGGTCGCGGCCCGGCTTCTCGAGCTCCTTGAGGATGTCGCCGACGGTCGGCACGCCGAACGTCGCGTCCGTGAATGCACTTGGCGACAGCGGCCGCAGCAGCTGGGCATTGCCGATCACCGTGCGGATGTCGCTGCCCGTGGCGGCCAGGATCCGGCGCACCACCGGATAGGCCTCCGGATGCACGCCCGAGCGGTCGAGCGGATCCTCGCCGTCCTGGATGCGCAGGAACCCGGCGCACTGCTCGAACGCCTTGGGGCCGAGCCGCGGCACCTCCTTCAGCGCCGCCCGCCGCCGGAACGGGCCGTTCGCCTCCCGGTGCAGCACGATGTTCTGCGCCAGCCCCTCGCCGACGCCCGACACCCGCGCCAGCAGCGGCGCCGAGGCGGTGTTGACGTCCACCCCGACCGCGTTGACGCAGTCCTCCACCACGGCGTCCAGCGATCGCGACAGCTTGGTCTCGCTGATGTCGTGCTGATACTGGCCGACGCCGATCGACTTGGGATCGATCTTCACCAGCTCGGCGAGCGGATCCTGCAGGCGGCGCGCGATCGACACCGCGCCGCGCAGCGTCACGTCGAGGCCCGGCAGCTCCAGCGACGCATAGGCGGACGCTGAGTAAACGGAGGCGCCGGCCTCCGACACCATCACCCGCGTCAGGCTCAGCTGCGGATGCCGGGTCGTGAGCTCGGCGGCCAGCCGGTCCGTCTCGCGCGACGCCGTGCCGTTGCCGATGGCCACGAGATCGACCTTGTGGCGCAGCGCCAGCGCGGCGAGCACCGCAAGGGCGTCGTCCCAGTGCCGCTGCGGCTCGTGCGGGTAGATCACAGCCGTGTCCAGCACCTTGCCGGTCGGATCGACGACCGCAACCTTGACGCCGGTGCGAAAGCCCGGGTCCAACCCCATGGTGGCGCGGGCACCGGCCGGTGCCGCCAGCAGCAGGTCGCGCAGATTGCCGGCGAAGACCCGCACCGCCTCGTCCTCCGCCTGCTGCCACAGCCGCATCCGCAGATCGAGGCCGATGCCGGTCTGGATCCGGGTGCGCCACGCCCAGCGCACGCAGTCCATCAGCCAGCGGTCCGCCGGCCGGCCCCGGTCGGCGATGCCGCCTTGGCGGGCAATCGCGAGCTCGAAGGCGCCCGGCACACGGGTTCCCGGCGGGGGCGGCGGCTCCGCCTCCAGCCGGAGATCGACGATCTCCTCCTTCTCGGCCCGAAACAGCGCCAGGATGCGGTGTGACGGCAGCTTGGCCAGCGGCTCCTGGAAGTCGAAATAGTCGGCAAACTTGGCGCCCGCCGTCTGCTTGCCGTCGCGCACGGTCGAGACCATCCGGCCCTTGGTCCACACCTCCTCGCGCAGCCGGCC
>JBMOJG010000765.1:0-2166 GCA_049316925.1 Alsobacter sp.
TACCAAGGTGGTGACGATCTTTCCGGCGAACGGAGCGCGCGGACTGGCCAGCGTGCAGGGCACCTACCTGCTCATGGACGGCGCGACCGGCGTGCCGCTGGCGGCGCTCGACGGCGCCAGGCTGACGGTGTGGCGGACGGCGGCGGCCTCGGCGCTGGCGGCGCGGCGGCTCGCCCGGCCGGATGCCGCCAGGCTGGTGATGGTCGGCGCCGGGGCGCTGGCGCCGTTCCTGATCCGCGCCCACATGGCAGCGCGACCGATCACCCACGTGCAGCTGTGGAACCACCGCCCCCAGAAGGCCGTCGCCATGGCGGCGACGCTGGCGGCCGAGGGCCTGCTAGTGGAGCCGGTGAACGATCTGGAGGCGGCCGTGCGGGAGGCCGATATCGTCTCCTGCGCGACGCTGTCGACCACGCCCGTCGTCCGCGGCGCATGGCTGAAGCCGGGCGCGCACCTGGACTGCGTCGGTGCCTACCGGCCGACCATGCGGGAGAGCGACGACGAGGCGGTGCGCCGCGCCAGCCTGTTCTGCGACACCCGCGCCGGAGCCCTCAAGGAGGGCGGCGACCTCGCCATCCCGCTCGCCGAGGGCACGATCACGCCGGATGATGTGCGGGCCGATCTCTACGACCTTGCGGCCGGGCGCCATGCCGGACGCAGCGCGGCGGGCGAGATCACGCTGTTCAAGTCCGTGGGCACCGCCATCGAGGATCTGGCGGCCGCCATCCTGGTGTGGAACCGGGTGCGCTGAACCGAGACGGTCACGCTTGATCAACCACCCCGCAGGAATGATGCCGTCGGGCTTTGACCGAACCGTACGGTCGCGTTAAACCTCATACGCAAATTTCGTGCCGCAGCCCAGAACGGGTCGGCGCGCGGGGGTGTGGCCGTGTCGATGAGGTTCTCGCAGAGGCTGGAGATGCGCCAGGGCCAGTCCCTGGTGATGACGCCGCAGCTGCTGCAGGCCATCAAGCTGCTGCAGTTCTCCAGCCTCGAGCTGTCGAACTATGTCGAGGCGGAGCTGGAGCGCAATCCGCTGCTGGAGCGTGCCGAGGAGCCGGACGGGCCCGACCGGGCGCTGGAGCCGGGCGGCGACGGCGGCAGCGAAGGGGGTTCCGAGCCCGGTTCGGGGCCCGATGACGGGCCGCGCGAGGGGGACTGGCTCGCCACCGACATGGGTGCGGAACGCAGCACGATCGAGGACCGGATGGATACGGGTCTCGACAATGTCTTCCCCGACGACCGCTCCCCCACCCCGGCGGAGCGCAGCAGCGAGCCGGAGGGTCTCGGGCTCTCGGCATCGGGCTGGACCGGCGTGGGCGGCGGCGGGCACGATGGCGAGGGCGTCAATCTCGAGGCCTTCGTGGCGGCCGAAACGTCGCTGCAGGACCGGCTGACGGCACAGCTGCACGTGGCGACGCAGGACGGGCGCGAGCGGATGATCGGTCTCGCGTTGATCGACCTGATCGACGAGGCCGGTTACCTGGGCGAGCCGCTGGGGCCCGTGGCGGAGCGCCTCGGCGTGCCGCTGGGGCGGGTCGAGCAGGTGCTGCGGCTGATCCATGGCTTCGAGCCGACCGGGGTCGGTGCCCGAAATCTCGCCGAGTGCCTGCGGTTGCAATTGCAGGAACAGGACCGCTACGACCCGGCGATGGAGAAGCTCCTCAGCCATCTCGACCTGCTGGCCCGGCGCGATTTCGCTGCGCTGCGGCGGATCTGCGGCGTGGACGACGAGGACCTCGCGGAAATGGTCTCCGAAATCCGTCGGCTCGACCCCAAGCCGGGATTGCGCTATGGCGGCGGGCCGATCCAGCCGGTGGTGCCGGACGTCTATGTGCGACAGGCGGCCGACGGCGGCTGGAACGTCGAGCTCAACTCCGATGTGCTTCCCCGCGTGCTCGTCAACCAGACCTATTTCGCCAAGGTCGCCGTCTCGGCCAAGTCGGAAACCGACAAGACCTACCTGACCGACTGCCTGCAGACGGCCAACTGGCTGACGCGCAGCCTCGAGCAGCGGGCCAAGACCATCCTGAAGGTCGCGAGCGAGATCGTCCGCCAGCAGGACGGGTTTCTGACCCAGGGGGTCGAGCACCTGCGGCCGCTGAACCTGCGCACCGTGGCGGACGCCATCGGGATGCACGAATCGACCGTGTCGCGCGTCACGTC
>JBMOJG010000766.1:0-2164 GCA_049316925.1 Alsobacter sp.
CATCGGCGCTGGCGTGTCTGAGTCTGCGGATCAGCATGTTCATATCCGCGAGACGCCCGGCTTCAATATTGGTGCAGCCGGACAGCCCCCCAAGTGCCGCAACTCTCTCCATTATCACCGCACGGCGGAGGTGTTTTTCGTTCTCAAGGGGCGCTGGCGGTTCTTCTGGGGCCGCTGGGGCACGGCTGGCGAGGTCGTGCTGGAGGAAGGTGACATTTTCAACATTCCGACCGGCATCTTCCGCGGCTTCGAGAATATCGGCACCGACTACGGGATGATCATGGCCATTCTGGGCGGCGATGATGCCGGGGGCGGCGTGGTCTGGGCTCCTCAGGTGATCGAGGATGCAAAGTCCCATGGCCTCGTGCTCGGCGCCAACGGCCGCCTTTATGATGGCAAGAAGGGGGAAACCCTGCCTGACGGCATCACTCCAATGCCTCTCCTGACTGAGGCAGAGCTGCGGACCATTCCCGAAACGCCGGTCAATAAGGTCGTGCGCGATTACGTCGCGCGCTACTGGGATCTGATGGCGCTGGGCGCGCGGATGCCTGTCAAGGTGATCGGCGAACATGCCATCATCCGCGACAAGCCCGGTTTCGAGGTCGAGTTCCTGACCCGCGGATCCATCCCGGACTCGCCGTATGCCGTCCCGCATCATGAAGTGCTGATCGCCATGCGCGGGCATTGGCGGCTTGCCTGGGACGGCGGCGAAACCGTTCTGGCGCCGGGGGATACCTGCGCTGTTCCGCCTGACATGATGCACAGCCTTGCCCCGTCCATGACCGGGGAGGCCAGCCTCTACCGGATCATGAACACCGCTGATCCTGCCGGTCCGACTTGGACGCCGAACTGAGGTCTGCCATGACAATCAAGACGACCCATGTCGGCTCGCTGCCACGCTCATCACGAGTAGCCGATCTGCTTTTCGCGCGTGAAAAGGGGATCGTGCTCGATGAGGCAGCCCATGATGCCGTGATGATCGAGGAGACTGCGGCAATAGTCACCCGGCAGAAGGAGGCAATGGTCTCCATCCCTTCCGACGGCGAAACGTCCAAGATCTCCTATGCCACCTACATCAAGGACCGGCTGACCGGTTTCGACGGCGATGCCCCCCGCCACCCGCCGCAGGATCTTGATGATTATCCCACCTACCGCGACAGGCTGGCGCGCGCAGGCGGCACGCCCACCTATCGCCGCCCCAAATGTGTGGGTCCGATCGCCCTCAAAACGCTAGACCCCTTGCACAAGGACATCGCGGCGATGAAAGCCGCGATGGAGGCTGCGGGGTATGAAACCGGCTTCATGAACGCGGCTAGCCCTGGCGTCATCGCCCTGTTCCAGCCCTCTGACTATCACAAGGATATCGACGCTTATCTGGGCGAACTTTCCGAAGCGATGCGTCACGAATACGAGGCGATCGTCGCGTCGGGACTTATTTTGCAGATCGATGCTCCGGACCTCGGGCTCGGCCGGCACATGATGTACCGCGAACTGGACGAGAAGGGCTTCCTGAAGCGGGCAGCGCTGCACATCGAGGCCATCAACAACGCGTTGCGCAACGTACCGCGCGACCGGGTGCGCATGCACATCTGCTGGGGCAATTACGAAGGACCGCATACGCGCGACATCGCCCTCAAGGCCGTGCTGCCAGAACTGCTGAAAGCCAAGCCAGGCGCCCTCCTGTTCGAGGGAGCCAACCCGCGCCACAGCCACGAATGGACCGTATGGCACGAGGTGAAAGTGCCAGATGATCTCGTACTGATCCCCGGATGCATCGACTCGACGACAAACTTCGTCGAGCATCCAGAGCTCGTCGCGCAGCGCCTCGGCAAGTATGTCGCCGCTGTCGGCAAGGATCGGGTGATTGCAGGCACAGACTGCGGGTTCTCGACCTTTGCCGGCTATGGCGTGGTCGAACCCGCTATCACCTGGGCAAAATTAAAAAGCCTCAGGGAAGGAGCAGATATGGCAGAAAAACTGGCATCTTGAACGGATCCTGTGATCGCGCCCGAGTGCTCTGTCAGATAAAAAACGGGCTGCGGCTGGTGGGGGTGCCGGTAGCCTTCATCGTATGGGCACTCGCCGCATATTCCGCTACTTTAAGACGTCGCCCAGGACAATCCGCCTGTCCGTGATGATCGACATCCGCTATCCGCTGTCTTAG
>JBMOJG010000767.1:0-2158 GCA_049316925.1 Alsobacter sp.
CCGCCTGCGCCCGCGCATCCCAGAGGGGCATATCGTGGTGGCGGAGAGCGGCATCGGCAGCCATGCCGACATCCGCCGGCTTGCCGCCGGTGGCGTGAACACCTTCCTGGTCGGCGAAAGCCTGATGCGCCAGCCCGATGTCGAAACGGCCACCCGGGCGCTGCTTTTCGGTGGCGACGGCTCCCGTGCGATCGCCTAGTCTGCCGGCATGACCCGCCTCACCCATCTCGACGCCTCCGGCACCGCCGCCATGGTGGACGTGGCCGACAAGGCCGTGACGCAGCGCACCGCCGTGGCCGAAGGGCTCGTGCTGATGGAGCCGGCGACGCTGGCGCTGATCCGCGACGGCGACGCCAAGAAGGGCGACGTGCTCGGCGTCGCCCGGGTTGCCGGCATCATGGCGGCCAAGCGCACCCATGAGCTGATCCCGCTCTGCCATCCGCTGCTGCTCACCAAGGTGGCGGTCGACCTGGCCCTTGATGAGACACTGCCGGGCGTGCGCGTCACCGCCACGGCGCGGGTCACCGGCCAGACCGGCGTCGAGATGGAGGCGCTGACGGCGGTCGGCGTGGCTTGCCTGACCGTCTACGACATGGTCAAGGCCGCCGACCGCGGCATGCGGATCGAGGGGATTCGACTGCTGTCGAAGGAAGGCGGCAAGTCCGGTACGTGGTCGGCGCTCGATCTGGCGGACGGGGGCTGAGATGCTCAGCGTCGCCGATGCGCTGACCCTGGTGCTGGCCGCCGCCGAGCCGGTGCTTCCCGCCGAATCCGTCCCACTCGCGGCGGCATCGTGCCGGACCCTGGCGGCGCCGCTGATCGCACTGCGCACCCAGCCGCCCTTCCCCGCTTCCGCCATGGATGGCTACGCCCTGCGCGCGGCCGATGCGACGGCTCCGGGCATCCCGCTGACGGTCACCGGCACGGCGGCGGCAGGCCATGCCTTCGGCGGCCGTATCGGGCCCGGCGAGGCGGTGCGGATCTTCACCGGCGCGCCGGTGCCCGAAGGCGCCGACACGGTGGTGATGCAGGAGGACACTCAGGAGGCCGAAGGCTTCGTCCGGCTCGCGATAGCGGCCGTTCCCGGCCGGCATGTGCGGGCGGCCGGTCTCGATTTTGCCCAGGGCGATGTCCTGCTGCCGGCAGGAGCACGGCTCGAGCCGCGGCGGCTGGCGCTCGCCGCCGCCATGGGGCATGCGCAGCTGCCGGTGCATCGACGCCCTGTCGTCGGCGTGCTGGCCACTGGCGATGAGTTGGTCCGGCCCGGCGAGGCGGCGCGGGCGGACCAGATTGTCGCGTCCAACGTCTATGCAGTGGCGGCGATTGCCGAGGCCGCTGGCGGCGAGGCTCGTGACCTGGGCATCGCCAGCGATGATTTCGCCGCGCTGGAGCGGGCGATCGATGCGGCCGAGGCGCAGGGCGTCGACGTGCTGGTGACGGTCGGCGGCGCCTCGGTGGGAGACCATGACCTGGTGCAGTCGGCGCTGGCGCGGCGCGGCATGCAGCTCGGCTTCTGGCGCATCGCCATGCGGCCGGGCAAGCCGCTGATCTTCGGCCGGCTCGGCGCCATGCGCATCCTCGGCCTGCCGGGCAATCCGGTGTCGTCGATCGTCTGCGCCACCTTGTTCCTGACGCCGCTGGTGCGAGCGCTGCAGGGCGATCCGCGGGCCGGCAACGATCCGACCGAGGGGGCGGTGCTGGGCGCCGATGTCCCCGCCAATGACGGCCGCCAAGACTATGTCCGGGCCCGTCGCTTGCCCTCTCCCGACGGGCCTCGCGTCGTGCCGTTCGGACGGCAGGATTCCTCCATGCTGCGGACGCTGGCAGAGGCCGACTGCCTCCTGGTGCGCGAGCCGAACGCGCCGGCTGCCACATCCGGCAGCCCGTGCAGGATCCTGTCGCTCGCCGCGCGTTAGGCCTGTTACAACAGCACGATTGTCGAACACAGGGAGAACGTGTATCGTTTGTTCGTGATTTGTCTCGAGCTGAGTCGTTGCGACGCCTCGGTCTGCCAACGGAGCCCTCCGGCATGTTGACGCGAAAGCAGCACGAACTCCTGCGCTTCATCCACGACCGTTTGCGGGAGGACGGCGTGCCGCCGTCTTTCGACGAGATGAAGGAGGCGCTCGACCTGCGGTCCAAATCCGGCATCCACCGG